>CAZWVS010000162.1:0-5029 GCA_964636935.1 uncultured Clostridiaceae bacterium | reverse complement strand
GTTGTGATTCTTCCGCCGATTCCGCTTCCTTCATATGACATTCCGCTCACATAGGATGCGGCGGCCGCTTTTGTGACCATGGGTCCGCTCTTTTCGAGATTTTGCACATCCCTTTCTATTACCCTGCCGCCCGGGCCCGTGCCTTTCGCTGCTTTTGGATCCACTCCGCTTTTTTCGGCTTTGTTTTTCGCTCTTGGTGAAATCTTGAAAACATCTTCTTTATCGGAAGGGGTTTTTACAGTTGTTTCGGTCTTTTTGCCGGAATCGGATTTTACTTCCTCCGACGGTTTTTCCTCTTCAATAGGCTCTTTATCATCGGATTCATCCTCTTTGCCGGGTTCGAATTCGCTTACATCCTCACCCTCTTCCCCGATCACACACATATTGGTAAGAACCGGGACATCGTCACCTTCCTCAAAGAAGATTTCAAGCATAGTCCCTTCCACCGACGATTCTTCGTCAAAAGTAGCCTTGTCGGTTTCATAGGAAAAAAGAAGCTCACCCACTTCGACCTTGTCTCCCTTTTTCTTGTGCCATTGTGTGATTATACAGCTTTCGACCGTATTTCCCTGTCTTGGCATTATTATTGCAGTAGCCATTTTAAACCCCCTGTTAACATAAAATGATAGAAGTTAACTTCATCTGTTAGATTCTATCATTTTATGTTAGTTCAGTCAACCCGGATCCTTTTCCATGAATTATACAAGCTCTGATAGATGAATAACAAATCACAGGCCCGGCGTCGTAACCATCAATAAAAAGGGGCCGTCTTTTTAAGACAGCCCCCTTTGGATATTTTTCACTGTTTACATGAGTTTTGCCACTACAGCCTCGGCTGCTTTTATCAGCGGATATCCCGCAGGTGATGCCGTAAGCAGGGGCTGTGTGCCTATCTGGGTCATTATGAGGTCATGAACCGTCATGTGATTTTGTATGGCTATTCCCATGGCATTGGTCAGTTCACCGGCGCATTTGCCTCCCAGCACTTCTCCCCCAAGTATCACACCCGACTGTTTGGACACAATCAATTTAACCATTTCCTTGTGCGCGTCCTCAATCTTGCCCGGGTGTCTGTTTATGCCCGTGAAACTTCCGGTCACGATTTGAAAACCCTCTGCAACCGCCTGCTTTTCAATTAATCCGGCCACGCCGAAGGCGGTGTTTCCTATACACGTCGAATATATTCCGACGGTTCCCCGGAAAACACTGAATGTGTTCAATCCATATAGGTTGAGTCCGGCCGTCCTTGCCTCGGTGCAGGCTGTCGAGGCCAGCATTATCCTGCTGATCTTTCCGGTTGCGAAATCCACTTTTTCAGCGCAGTCCCCGGCTGCAAAAACATCGGGGATGCTTGTTCTTCTGTATTGGTCGGCTTTGATAAACCCGTATTGGTTTATTTCAAGCCCCATGTCGGCGGCCAGCTTGGTGTTGGGAAGATAACCGAGAGAGAGGACTACCGCATCCGCATCCAGTGTGGTCCCGTCCTGAAGCTCCACTTTTTCCACTTTACCGTCACCTTTGATTTCCTTAACTCCGACGCCGGTCATTACTTTTATGCCCCGCTCCGTCAGCAGCGTTTCCGCTTCAGAAGCAAATTCATCATCGAATGTCGCACCGAGAACAGTCGGAAGGATTTCAACCAGTGTGACCTGCTTCCCGTCTTTACAAAGTTCATCTGAAACCTCGACACCTATGAACCCGGCCCCGATAACAATTATTTTTTCCAAATTTTCAAGTTTTTTGTGTACTTCATCAAGATATTGCTTGTCTTTGGGGATTGTGAAAACATTCTCCAGGCCGGTTCCCTTCAACCATTTCGGAACCGCAGGCATGGAACCCGTTCCCATGATCAGTTTGTCATATCCTATTTCACCGCTTTTTTTCGTTTTACATACTTTCTCCCCGGTATCCACTTCGGTGACCTCGTCCACAACTATGTCCACCCCGAGCTTAATCAACCCTCCGTCGGGAAGGATGTTGTTGTCGCTGTTTTCCACACTGCTGAATATGTAAGGTATTCCGCAGGGGATCATCACCTTTTCCTCTTTTCTGATGACAGTGACACTTTTGTCCTTATGATTCGCTTTCACAGTCATTGCGGCAACAAGACCCGTTGCGCTTCCACCAATTACCAAGACATCTGTCTTTTTCATAAAACACCTCCGAATTTTCCCGTATTTGTTTTTTATCTATATGCATTTACCAATGGTGTGCTGTTTATTGTCCAAAATTTAACAATATTTAATTGCCTATATATAATTAAACTACTGTTTTGAACATATGTCAAATATAAAAGCTTTTTATGCTTAAGTGAAGAACACCCGTGACTTCAGTCATGAGAGGTTCAAGAAAAAACAGCTTTCCGAAAATTGGAAAGCTGCCGTTGGTCTGTATGAGTGGTCTATATGGGTTTCGAGTGTGAGAGGAGATAATCCTCGGCCTCCTTGCACCACAATCCCCTGTTAGCCTTGCAAATTGCGGCAAGCTCCCCATGCCCCTCTTTTTCAAAGTCCTCGATTGCCGTTAGAGGCATGCTTATGCCCGTATATATGAGCTTCTTCCCACCGGGTATGTCAGGAAGGTTGAGCGTGGTTTCCACGGCACTGTCAAGTCCCCCCACATGGGTAACCATCGATGCCGGATTTATTACTCCGTTTGCACTCAGTTCAAGAGCCTCCCTCATATCCTGTGTGTTCCCGCCGCTGGTTCCCACTACATGCGTGGAGGCATAGTGCACATTGTAAAAGTTGAACATCGCACTGAATTTTTTATCGGTTGGGCCTGCAAAGAAGTTAAGGCAGCCGTCCTGTCCCAATATGGCGTCGCCCTGTTCGACTACAGGTCTGACCGGGGCGAAAACAAACACATCGTCATACCCTTTGCCGTCGGTGTATCCCATGAGTTTTTCAACAGGGTCATCCACTTCGCCTGTGTTCAGGTAAATCAGTTCGACACCTCTTTCGGTTGCCCATTCGGTTGAATAGATTTCCTCGGCACGGTCAAGCCTTTGCTGGTTTATATCCGTTACAACAATCATTTTCGGCTTTATAGGCTGGTTCACCGCATAGTCGATAGCTCCCAGACCCATGGGTCCCACCCCCGCAAGTATAGCCATGTTTCCGCCTTCTTTTATTTCCATATGATGCTCGTAGCTTCCCATTTTTGTGTGATACATGGCATGGTACGCGCCGATGATGCATGAAACAGGTTCCGCCAGCGATCCCTGGAAAAACGATTTCCCGTTATATATGAGAAGGCAGTCCATCTCAATCACTTCTTTGGGGATTATTATGTGCTGGGCGTTCCCGCCCACATAAGGGAATGAATATCCGGGCGCCGCATAAGGGAGGTCCGGGTGATTGATATTGGCCTGCAGGCTGAACCTCTGCCCTTTGGAGTACACCCCTTCATATTTGCTTCCTATTTGAACAAGCTCCCCGCACATTTCATGACCTATTATTATCGGGTTTTCGGCCACATCGTCGGGCACCCTCTTGTGATCGGTTCCCTGGTATGCCGCTTTATATGACGACATGCATATGCTGTCGGTAATAACCTTTGCCAGTATTTCATCCTCTTTGATTTCAGGCAGCTCGAATTCCTCTAGCCTCAAATCATTTTTCCCGTATAGTCTAACCGCTTTAGTTTTCATTGGTTTTCCCTCCTAATTTTCACACTCATTATATATATTACCCTTGCCAAGTCAACTCTTGCACGTGATTATTCAATCTGATTTGAATATCAAAAAGCCTCCGGCTATAATTCTTTCGGTCCCCATTCCCGATGGCCGGTTCACTATTTCCCCTCCCACTATCATTTCCGAACTTGCGCCTCCATCGAGCATTGACGCATCTTTAAAGCCGAGTTCAATCATAATGTCCGCGGTTTCCCTTCCCGTGGCGCCCGAGCTGTATCCGGGCTGTCTTCCGTCGATGACAACAAATCCCAATCGACCGTCATTTGTTATCCCCACGCAGGTTCTTGGATCGTAATTATTAAGATTGCCCACCCAGGGCATTATGTCTCCCGCCATGGATTCGCCGTCTTTAACAAGCATCGTAGCACATTCATAAGCCATTGCGTCTTTTCTGAAATCGGGGTTGAATTCCACTTCGACGGCTTTGCCCCTCAAAGCCGAAACCCCTTTTGTCTCCATGGGAAAACACACAATGTATCCATCTTCTGGAATGGACGCCTGCTGATCTGTTGCATATACGTTTGCGGCCACACCGTTTTCAATTGCAACAACCCTTCTTTCATGGGTTTTACGGTCGCTGCCGCCGTAGGCCGATGAAAAAACCGCTGTTTCGTTTTCATTGTAGGGCTCGTTGTATCTGTCGGCTGTAAACTCAATTCCGTCCGCTTTGATTTTTACCGATGTTCCGACTTTTTCAAATCTTGCACCGTCCCTGTCCCAAATGATGCTCTCGTATTTGCCTGTTCCCGGGCTTATGGTTTCCCCGTTTACCACCACCAATCCCGACGGTCGCCCGAATTCAAAGAAAAACCCTCCGTTGACAGCCGCATACGCATCCGTTTCCAAAGCCATTTCGGAAAGTGTCTGAAAACCGTATATCCGGTTAAATGACAGATAGGGTGAAACCGTTGCTTTTCCCCCGGTTATATCAATCAGCAGAACAAAAACCTTGTTGGTCCTGCCGTTTACAACCATGGTTTTTTCCATGAAATTTATATTTTCAGTTTCCTTCGGGCTATTTGACTCAACGGGATCCTGTTCTCCCGCTGTTTCAACGGGAGCCGGGTTTGAAATGGAAGGTGCGGGTTCGGTTCCGGTTTTTCCGCAGGAAACAAAAAGACCCCCTGTCAAAGCCAATGCGGCCGTCAGACAAGCGGTCTTCATATAAAAATCCCGCATTTTGCTATTTTTTTCTTTTCTGCTCAAGTTTAACAATTTTCGCCTTGATTATCTTATCTATGTTGTTTATGGCCTCCCCCGTCCCCAGTGCTACACAGGATATTGCGTCGTCCGCAACCATTACATCCAGTCCGGTTTTTTCCGCAATGAGCA
>CAZWVS010000161.1:0-5055 GCA_964636935.1 uncultured Clostridiaceae bacterium | reverse complement strand
GTAAGCCTCATACACTTTATGATGCTTTCTAATGGCCATCAGGCTTCCTAACAGGCCAAGCATTATTCCCAGCCCGAAGAAAACTATGAACAGCATCAGAATCGACTCTTTCACCGGAATCAACCTTATGCCTGCAAGGAACATTTCTGTAGTTCCTTCGGTGATGAACCATTCGTATATCCTATTATACACCAAACTCACCAAAATGGAAGCGATGGCGGCGCCTAAAAATCCTATGGTTATCCCTTCCATTACAAAAGGCATTTTTATCCTGCTCTCGGTCGCCCCGATGAATTTCATTATCGTCACTTCATCGGACCGGCTGGACATTGTCAATCTGATGGTGTTGGATATGAGGAACAGGGACAATATGCCCAGAAGAACGGCCAGTATGCCTGAAACCAGATTCACCCAATGGGAAATCGAGAGGGCGAAATCAAAAGAGCTCTGATGATAATCCACCCTATATACATCGGGCAGCCCTTTTGCAAACTCTGAAAAGCTGTCGGCATCCACATTATCCTTGAGCCTCACCGTGTAAGAAGCAGGAAGGAAGTCCGGCCCCAGCTTTTCAATGGTTTCGCTGTCATATAACTCCTTGGCATCTTCATATGCCTGCTCTTTGGAAGTGAAGGCGATGTAGTTAATCCGTTCGTCTTCCGTCAGGGCTTCGCCGATCAAGCCCTCCCTGTATTGATCCGCATCCGGTTCTATGAAAACCCTTATTTCCAGCATGCTGTCCATATACTCGGAATTATAGGATATCGTAAGCAGGAACATCCCGAACACGCCTACGAGAATAAGCATAATCAAAACAGTGAAAATGCTTGTTATGGTAAGAACCTTGTTTCTATTCAGATTTGTAATAACTTCGGCAAATATATACATTCTACACCCCGTAGCGCCCTTCAGGCACATCCCTGGTGATTCTTCCCTCGCTTAGAACTATCACCCGCTGTTTGAAAGCGTCCACTATGCTTTTGTCATGGGTGGCGACAAAAACGGTTGTTCCCATTGCATTGATTTTGTACATGAGGTTCATAATGTCCATGCTTGTGCGCGGATCAAGATTGCCCGTGGGTTCATCGGCAATCAGCAAATCCGGGTTGTGGGCGATGGCCCGGGCAAGCGCAACCCTCTGCTGTTCCCCCCCCGACATTTCATCTGGATAATCGTTGGCCTTTTCCAAAAGCCCCACCACGGATAAAAGCTGGGGCACCATTTTCCTTATCTGCCTGCCGGGCGTGTTTGTAACCCTTAAGGCGAAAGCCACGTTCTGATAAGCCGTTTTATTTTTTAATAATTTGTAATCCTGGAAAACCACGCCGATCTTGCGCCTGAAATACGGAATCTCGTATCTGTCTATGTCCCTTGTATCAACACCGTTAATGAAAAGTTCCCCGCCCGTCGGATTCTCCTCGCTCATTATAAGGCGGATCATGGTAGATTTACCTGATCCGCTGGGGCCTATGACAAAGGCGAATTCGCCTTTTTTAATTTCCAAATCTATGTTTTTTAACGCCTCTGTACCACTTTTGTAAACTTTGGTTACATTATTGAAATTTATCATTTGTAGTCTCCGGTCATTCATCCTGGTTAATCTTATCTATATAGCATTTTACCATATATGCGGCTTTGAATGATACCGCATCGTCGAATTTTCTCAAATCCAATCCCGTAAGTTTTTGCACCTTGTCGATTCTGTAAACCAGCGTGTTTCTATGCAGATACATCTGCCTTGCGGTTTCGCTGATATTGAGATTGTTCCTGAAAAAGCTCCTTACGGTTTTTATTATTTCATCATCAAGCAGTTCGAATGTCTTCTTACTTACGGTCTCCTTTAGGAATTCATCAAGGATTTTTTTCTCCGTGTTATATATGAGCTTGCCCACGCCAAGTGAATTGAAGTCGAAAATGTTGGTTTCGAAATCGAATATGGCCCCGACGGACATGGCCGTACATGCATTTGCGTATGAAATCCACAGCTGTCCCAGGGTACCGACGATGCTTCCCACACCTGCCGTGGCTGTTATCATCAACTCCTCTTCCACTGTGTCGATTATCCTGCCCGCATAGGAAATAACCTCGGGAATGCCCTCGTTTTTGGCAAGTTCGATTATATATGCAGCGGTATTGCCGTCCATCTCGACAATTATGTTTTTCCGTTTAGATGGATATATGTTTTTGATTATTGACGCTACGGGGTAATCAGATTCGCCATGCCTTATTACGATTACGGCCCTGGACACTTCATTCCGTATTTTATATTCCGACGCGCCCCTGTGCGCCTCATTGTGTGAAAGCTCGTCTTTTAGAAGTCTTTTGTAGAAATATGTCTTATTATGTTTTTCCAGCTGATTCTTCAAATAGCTTTCCGTATATACAGACAGCAATTTCAGGATGCTGTCGCTTGAATCGGAATCGTTTTTAATGAAAATGAAATATTTTTTACCCGATCCGGGAGCAATTTCACGATATATGAAGTTCTTTGTTGAAAATGTTTCCTCTTCGGAAAAATCCAGCTTTTCAAAATTCTCTATGCCGCCACCCTCCTTTTTTGAATCGGAGCAGGCGACAATTATTCCGTTTTCATCCGCCACGCCGAAGAAATCGTCATATGCGGACAGCAGCTTCTTTTTCAATGTGCCGAACAAAGCACACCTCCATTTTTATTTCAGATACATGATAACACAACATACCGGCATTTAAAACAATGACGACTACCATTGCGTAAATGAAATATCCCGGTCAGGCGTTTGTCATCTTTATGAAATCCTCCAGGTCTTTCAACCTGTGGGTGACATCGAACATCTCTGTCAATGAAATGTTGTAGTTCAGCCTGTCGATGACCTCGGAAATCATCCCAGACATGTCCACTTCGACAAACCACGGTCGTTTTTTTATGCTTTCCGGAGTATATGAGAGGTTTGATGAATAAATGCGTTTTATTATGCCCTCTTCGTATGCCCTGTCGAATCTTTCCGCCCCTTCGGTGAAAAAGGCGAAGGTCACCGCGACATACACATCGCCCGCATTCCTTTTCCTTGCCTGGTTGGCTATGTCGAGTATCGAGTCGCCGGAAGAAAGCATGTCGTCCACTATTAAAAGGTCGCAGTCGTCCAGAGGGCTCCCCATGTATGCGTGTTCGATTATCGGGTTCTTGCCGTTAACTATTTTTGTATAGTCTCTTCTTTTGTAGAATATTCCCACATCGATGCCGAGGGCTTCCGCATAATACAGCGCCCTGTCCATCGCTCCCGTGTCCGGACTTATTATCTTAAGATTGCTTACGTCCCTGTCTATTTTGTTTTCGCTCATTATTATGGAGGACAGCATGTCGAAGGTTGGATAGAGATTTTCAAATCCTATAAGCGGTATTGCGTTTTGTACGCGGGGTTCGTGGGCGTCCACGGTTATTATGTTGTCCGCTCCAAGCGCTTCAATCTCTTGTAAAGCCACGGCGCAATCCAGGGATTCCCTGCCCTTTCTCTTGTCCTGCCTTCCCGCGTAAAGCAGCGGCATTATGACATTTATTCGCTTCGCGTTTCCGCCTATGGCCGATATGGTTCTCTTTATGCTCTGGAAATGCTCGTCGGGGCCCATCCTGTTGGGGGTTCCGAACATATTGTAGGTACAGCTGTGGTTTCCCACATCGGCAAGTATGAATATGTCTTTGCCTCTGACGGTTTCCTGGAGTACAACCTTGCCTTCACCGTTTGCAAAACGCACATCATTTATTTTAATTACATATGTTTTCTTTTCGCCGCGGCGTTTGAAAACAAGATCCTCGTCGACAAGTTTTCCGAACCCGTTGCTGCCCGTAAGCAACACCAAACCCAAATCACCTACACATGAATTGTCTACTCTCATTATATGTTCCCCCTGCTGTTAATTATATCAAAAAAACTTCCACACATGGCCCTGATCATAAAATAAATTATTCTTTTTCCGTTCTTTTTCTACCGGTTTTCTCCACCCATTTCCCTTTATTGACCTGTCTGTTCCTGGCAATCGCCAAATCCAGCTCCCCGACATCGTCTGTTATCGTCGAGCCCGCTGCGACATAGCTGTCCCGTCCGATTTTAACAGGCGCTATCAAAGTTGAATTGCATCCGACAAAGCAGTTGTCCCCTATATCCGTTGTGCTTTTAACCCTGCCGTCATAGTTGGCCGTTATGACGCCGCAGGATATGTTGCAGTTTCTCCCGACCTTCGAATCACCCACATAAGCCAGGTGAGGTATCGTGGTCTTGTCCCCTATTGTCGATTTCTTGACCTCCGCATAGGCGCCGATTTTAACCCTTTCGCCTATGACATTGCCGGGGCGTATGTGTGAAAACGGGCCGATCTTACATGAATTCCCGATCTTGCTGGCTTTTACAACAGACTTGACGACTTCACATCCGTCCCCTATCACGCTCCCGTCTATCATGGTGTCCGGACCTATTACGCAATCCTTGCCTATTACCGTATTGCCCGTTATGAAGGAATTGGGGTAGATGATCGTGCCTTCGCCTATTTCCACATCGATGTCTATATATGTGTCATTGATGCTCACCAATCTTACACCGCTGTTTATAAGCGAAGTGTTGATATCCCTTTTAATCGACAGCACCGCATTGTGAAACCGGAGCCCCGAATATATTTCCTCCAGCATCTGTGTTGCAGACACCGGGCCTTTTTTCAGTATGTATGTTTCAAGATAGAACATGTCGTCATAAAATATTTTTTTCGCACCTTCAACAATCCTGTATCCGGCGGATTTGAGCTTTCTTTCGAGATGCTCCGCGGGAGTCAGTCCGAATATTATCTCGTTTGCATACTGTTTGAAATATTCCTTCGATTCAATTCTGCATTCCATGGCCGTTCCCCTTTCTAATATATGCTGCGCGACAGTATGTCGGCACTTGTCTTCTCTTTTTCCCCCCTGAAATGTATATATGAACAACCGAAATCGAATAGGGGAAAAAAGGAACCGAACACCAGCCTGTCATGCAATCCCATGTTTTTAATATCCTCAATCGAGAAAAGGCTGTGTGTCAATTCCGACATGTC
>CAZWVS010000160.1:0-5066 GCA_964636935.1 uncultured Clostridiaceae bacterium | reverse complement strand
CACTTTCCTGGATGTTCGCAAGAAGCCTGGCGGCCCCGTATTTCACATATTACAGCAAAACCGTGCTTCTGCTCGATTATACATATATAGCCCTCATGGGAAGCATTGTGGCTTTTATAAAGATAATCGCATCAAGGGTGTGGGGCGGAATCGGGGATAAAAAGGGATGGCGGAAGATAATGGCTTTTTCAGGATATGTCTACGCCGGGGCCAATCTCATATGGGCACTGACCAATGAGAAGACCCTTTTTCTTTATCCCGTTGTAATAATACTTACCGGTGTATTCATGATAGGTGCGAACATAACGGTGTTCAATTTGAATTTCGAGCTCAGTCCGGATCACGACAGGCTTCTTTTCTTCGGGTTCCGGGCATCCGCAGTGGGGATATTCGCATTCATAGCGCCCAACCTTGCCGGTTGGGTGGTGGACATGCTTGCGCCTGTCGACATAAGCGTTCTCGGATTTCCCATAAACGGCTATCAAATAGTGTTTTTCGTATCCGCGGTGCTGCAGTTTGTCGCCGTGAGACAATTTGTTGTATACTTAAAACGAAAAAAACTGGGTGGAGGCCGGACATGATTAAAAATAACATTGAAAGAACCAATGAAAGACTTGAAAAATTCGCAGCGGCTGAAAAGGGGGCGATCATTCAGATAAAATCAATAGGGGAGTTTTCACAAAAAGCCAGAAGGCTCGACTCCTTCGGACTCCCTGAAAAAATGAAGGATTACCTCGACTACAGGATAGACGGATTCATTGACTATTGGGAGAAAAGAAAAGACATAGACGACGACATGATCCCCGCAATGGCGCCCTGGTACGGGATAGCGGAACACACTGCCTTCATCGGCGGCGAGGCGGAGTTCGGCGACGAGACCAGCTGGCATCACCCGTTCATAAAGGACTGGAGCGACAGGACGAAAGCCAAACTCGATGAAAACAACACATGGCTGAGGCTTGTCCTGGACGGGATTGAGTACCTGGGTGAAAAGGCTGAAGGGCGTTATGCACTGAAACTTCGCGGCGCGGAAGGGGCGATGGATATCGCCAACATAGCAAGGGGTAACGAGATGTTCTATGATTTTTATGAATATCCGGAAGAACTCCACGAACTTCTTGATTTTTGCGCAAAAGCCGCAAGGTTCACATTGACCAGGCAGATGGAGATGGCGGGCAAATACATGGACGGCGTCATAACGGGTTTTGACATATGGCTTCCGGGAAATTCGACGGGGCATCTTTCAGAGGACGCTTCCGTAATGATATCGCCGGAACAATTCAGGGAATTCGCACTTCCGCATACCAACAAGATAACGGCGGGGTTCGACCATGTGTTTATGCACACCCATTCGGTCGGGGTGCACAATATTCCCGAAATAGCAAAAATAGACAACGTGGACAATATTGAAATATCGAACGACCCCAATGCAAAAAGGTCCATGGAGCTTTACAGGGAGCTTGCGGAGGACCTTGAAGGGAAAGTGGTGACCGTCACCACCGATGTCGACGAGGTGAGGGCGAACATGGATTTCCTGGCGGGCAGGAAAACGGTATTGTGGATCAGTGTGGAAACCGTTGCGCAGGCGCGCGAGGCTGTGGCTGTCGCCAGGGAAATAGGAATATCGTGAATCGGCAATCTAAGGAAAGGTGCAAAAGGGGATTATGAAAAAAGGGTTTCCTCTTTTTTCAAAAAGCATCAAGGCTAGGATGCTTGCTACCGTGGCGGCCGGGGTGCTGGTGCTTCTGACCGTGATATTGCTGAACAATATGTACTCGGTCAACCTGATTGAGGACAGGCTGGACACCACCCTTGAAAACATGTCCGGCATGACAAGCGAATACATGGAGCTGCGGACCACGAAAAGCGACAGGATCGCAGCGGAACTCGCAAGGGATTCCGAAGTGGCGGTTCTTTCAAGCATTTATCTGGCCGAGTCGGATTCATATCTGTCCCTGAACGATATTAAAAACTCCGTTCTCAACAAAATCGTCTATCACTCTGAGGCCAACGGTGAAATCGACAGCATCTATCTGTATTATGAAAACAGGAGATCGCTTATAAATTCCTACGGGACCATCAGCAGGACCGATGTAGCGGAAACCATGAAATGGGTGCGGGAAAACACCAACTGGAACAAGGCTGTCCTGTGGAAGGAATATTATTCGCAAATCGAAGAAAAAAGCTTTCTTTCAATGATGTACAGGCTGGATTATTTAAATCCGGAAATCAGGACCCCGGTATACATGGCCATCAACTTCGACAAGAATGCATTGTTTGATTTCCTTGACAGGATCAAGCTTACAAAAAACTCCCTGGCCGGCCTGGTGAATTTCGATGACAACGTGTATCTGATGCATTCGGACAGTGAAACGGTGGTGGATCTAAAGACCAAGCTCAAAAGCATTACGGGGAGGCTTAAGGCGGGGGAGAGCGTGCCGGTTTCCTTGCAGGGGCTGGGCAAGTGCGTCATCAGATACGCCCCCATGGAAAAAGGCAGGAGCGGGATAATACATATTGTTCCGGAGGAGGAGATACGCTCATACATGCAAAGTTTCCAGCCCTTCATCCTGGCGGCGGCTGTAATACTGGCCATTTTGTTCATATTGATACTCTACAGCCTTATCAACAAGGACATAGACAAGCCGGTAAAGATTCTTATAAAGCACATGAAAAAGCTGGAAGCGGGAAGATTTTCAGACAAGATAGAGGAAGAGAGGACCGATGAATTCGGAAGCGTTTTCAATGCCTATAACAATATGACGGTTGAAGTCGAGAAACTTATTCAGGAACTGTACCAGGAGAAACTTGTAAAAAGGGAGATGGAGCTTAAGATCCTGCAGGAGAAAATTAACCCCCACTTCCTTTACAACACACTTGACACCATAAACTGGATCGCAAAAGAAAACGATGTGGAAGACATATCCAAGATGGTTATAGCGCTTTCAACAATGTACAGGAAGACATTCAACAGGGGAAGGGACCTTATTTCCATCGAGGATGTAATGACCAGCATATCCTGTTATCTGGACATACAAAAGATCAGGTACGGGGACACCTTCGATTACGAGATCGAATGCACCGAGGACACTAAGGACCTTGAGATTCTCAACCTCATTATTCAGACGCTTGTGGAAAATGCGATAGTGCACGGCATGGACGGCAAAAAGAAGGATGGAAAGATAGTGATCAGAGCCGTCAAAGATGAAGAAAGGCTGATTGTTGAAGTGGGGGACAACGGCAAGGGGATTGAAGAAGGGAAATTGAAACTTATCAACGCAAGCATCAATTCAAAAGGGCTTGAAAGCGAGTCCGGTTTGCGAAATGTTCAAAAAAGGATAAAATTGTATTACGGAAACGATTCAGGGATTATTGTAGAAAGTGAAAAGGGCGTCGGGACAACCGTAAGGGTTGACATCCCGGCGATAAAAGCAAAAGATGATTGACGTATTAATTGTAGATGACGAAAAAACCATAAGGGAAGGCATGCGCAGGAACATAGACTGGGCGGGACACGGCATTAACATATGCGGCACCGCCTCTTCGGGCGTGGAAGCTTTGGATATGATAAATTCATTCATGCCCGGAATTGTTGTTACCGATATCAGCATGAGCGACATGGACGGGCTGGAGCTGCTTGAAATAATAAATCAGACCTACCCGACCATTAAGGTCATACTCATCAGCGGATACAAGGAGTTCGAGTACGCAAGGAAGGCCGTTGCGCTAAATGCATACTCCTATCTCACAAAGCCCATAGATTCAAAGGCTCTGCTTGAAAAAGTGTTAAAAGCGAAGTCGGAGATTGAAAAGAAGATTTCCGAAGTGAGAATAGACAATGTAATAAGAAAGAAACTCCGGGAAAACATACTGGTTGTCAGGGATTCATTCTTCACGACCCTTTTGGAGGGCAAAATAAGAAACCGGGAAGATATAAAAAGCCAGGCGGATTTTCTTGACATAGATTTCGACTTCAACCGGTTTCTGGTTGCCATTTTGACATTCGAATCCGGAGGTTCGCTGGGTAAAAGGAATTTTTACGACATCAGCTTTTACAAAGCGGCCATAATGAGCAAAACGGAGGATAAGTTGAATGACCTATATTCATGCCATGTTTTTAACCTGGGACAGAAGATAGGTATGATGGTTTGTGCCGATACCCTGGAAAAAAGCATTTTGATACAGCGATTGGAAGAGGTAAAGAACTGGGTCAACAACAATATGGGGTTGTCGCTGCTAATCGGGGTCGGCAGCGTCTGCGGAAGCATCGGAAGGATTTCCCTTTCATACAGGTCGGCGGCCGACGCCCTCGAATACAGTGTCATTTTGGGGAAAAACATGGTGATAGACGCGGATAAAATCGCTGAAACCACTAAGGAGAAAATCGCAATAGACGATTTCGATTCGACATTGAAAACAAATGAGGACCACCTGGTGATAGCCATAAAAAACAGTGACAAGGAAAAAGTGAGGGAGATAACCGGCGAAATAATATCCAGCGTCAACCAGATTGTGAGAAACGACATAAAGCAAAAAGAACGGGTCATATTCCTGCTGGCCTATTATCTGACAAAGATACTCTTTTCACTCGAGATACAGGAGCACAAGTATTACGGCAGCGAAAACGACTTGTTCGTCGACATGAATTCAATGACCGAGATAAACGACATCAGGGAATTCATGTGCAAATTCATAGAAGGCGCAATAGAAGAGCTGAACAAATCCCAGAAAAACAAAAACAGCTATCTGGTGAGCCAGGCCCTGAGAATAATCGACAACACCCAGGATTCAAAAGTTTCCCTTGTCTCGGTAGCGGAAAGGCTTCAGATAAACCCCAGTTACCTAAGCAGGATATTCAGCGATGAAACCGGCGAATCCTTCAGCGAACACCTCATAAAGAACAAGATGGAATCGGCAAAACGATTGCTCAAGACCACAAACAAGAAAGTTTATGAAATAGCCGACAGCCTCGGCTACAAAGATGTCGGGCATTTCACAAAAATCTTCAAAAAGCACTTCGGGGTTTCACCTACGGAATACCGCAACCTCATGTAAAAACACCAAAA
>CAZWVS010000159.1:0-5074 GCA_964636935.1 uncultured Clostridiaceae bacterium | reverse complement strand
GTTCCTTATTGGGATACAGTCTGAACTTATAGGCTTTTTGTATTGTATCCACCAGGATCTTCTTTTTGCGAACATATGTTCTTATTATACGTTATTATTTGCCTTTTATCAATCTTTCAGACAAAAAAAGTGAATTCATCCCATGACTAAAGTCACGGGGGTTCTTCACTTAAGCATAAAGCTGCAATTTGTAAAATGCGTTCCTTCAAACTCAATCGTTACGGTCCAGACCCCGGCATTTCACTTTTTTCCCGCTGTTTTTTAAATTTGCTGCAAGCTGTGTCAGTTTTTCTTTTCCCGGTGTTTCGAAGTTGCCCGATGCCGAAACCCCTAGACTCTCCAGCTTGCCTTTACCGAGACTGTGATATGGTAAAATATCCACTTCATTGACATTTTTTAATTTCGATATGAATTTTGCGATTTGGTGAAAATTTTCATTATCGTCATTCACACCGCCGATTACCGGAATCCTGACCGTTATCGGGACATTGAATTTGTCCAGGTTTATAAGATTTTCTAGAATCAGGGCATTTCCCGAACCGGTGTATTCCCTGTGAAGTGCATCATCCATGATTTTGACATCAAACAGGAACAAGTCGGTGTACGGGATGACTTTTTCAAAATTGGAAAACCCTATATTTCCGGCGGTGTCCACCGCCGTATGTATGCCCCTGTCGCGACACAATCGCAGTGTTTCTGATATGAAATCCACCTGCATCAAAGGTTCTCCTCCGGAAAAAGTCACACCTCCCCCAGAGCTTTTGTAAAAGGTCTCATCCTTGAGTATTTCACCAAAAACCTCTTGGGGCGATATTTCCTCACCCGCCATGACAAGCGCACCCGAATAACACTCTTCCACGCAGGCCCCGCAGGCGGAGCAGCAATCCCGGTTGAAAACCCTTGTTCCGTCCACAATCGAATGACATCCTTCGGGGCACGCCTCGATACAGGCGCCGCATCCTATGCACTTGTAAAAATAGGTCTGCAGCTCTTTCTTCGGAGAAATGGATTCCGGGTTGTGACACCAGGCGCAATTCAATGTGCAACCTTTCATGAAAACAGTCGTCCTGATTCCGGGGCCGTCATGCGTGCAAAAACGTTGTATGTCGAAAACCAGACCCTTCATCTACATTCCTTCCACTATTCTGTCCACCACGAGCTGTCTGAATTCTTTGGAAAGGCTTGCGAAATATGCGCTAAAACCCGTGACCCTCACAATCAGATCCGGATAAAGGGACGGATCTTCGTGAGCCTTCAATATTTTTTCCTTGTTCAAAATGTTTATATTGAGAAGCGTACCGCCTTCGGCAAGGAAGTTTTCTATAAAGGAAACCACCAGGTCTACACCTTCCCCGTCATCCCCGAATCCGGGGTCCATCTCAAGCTGCAGCGGCGCCGTGTTGCCGTATCCGCACTGTACTGAAGCAACTGCATTAGCCATTGCAGTGGGAGAGTCGGACTTTGAAAAGCCGGGATGCGGATTGGCTCCGTGGTTTATGGGTGCGCCTGCTTTTCTACCATTCGGTGTGGCCCCCACCGCCTTTCCCATGGGAATCGTGTTGGCCCATGAGAACAGCCCCGGTATCATGTTCCTACCTTCCGGTGTGGGTTTTTGCTTGATTTTTTCAGTGAAGGTTTTCGATATCCTGACGGCGTATTCATCCGCCGCCGACCCTCCGCTGCCGTATTTCGGAACGGAAGAAAGCATCAGCCGCTGCCTTTCGGCGTTTTTAAAATTCGAATCAAGAAACTGTATCAGTTCTTCCCATGTAAACCGCTTCCCTTTTCCTACCATCGCATCGATGGCGGCGAAGGAGTCCGCAACCGTGGCTATTCCCGCTCCATCCACACATAGGTTGTAGTATTCCACGCTTCCTCCGGTTATGTCCATACCCTTTTCAATGGGGCCGTGGCATAAGAGGTTCAAAACCAGTTCGGGGAACACATTCCTCATATGTTCGAGATGGAAGTCCATGCCTTCGGCAATGGCCCGGACCGCGACTTCGAGATGCTTTTCAAAGCATTCGAAAAGTCCCTCTGCCGAAGGGTTTTCCGGCAGATTGTCGTAATAGTCGCGCAGCGCCGTGTCGAATACAGCCAGGAAATTTATTTTAACTATGTCGTTGAACGTAAATTCCCTTCCAGGTATGGCACACCAGTGGCAGCCGGTCTTGACCCTCTTGCGGGCAAGCTCCATGGAGTAGCCGTTCTTGACAAAACCCTCATTTACCGATTCATCTCCCAAAAATGAAGGGGTTCCCAGCCTGTCCTCGAAGAGGTATTTAACCGCCAGTTTCATTATTTCAGGATTTATGTTTTCATGGACTCTCAGGCATATGCAGGTGGGCACTTTAAGCCTATGTGCCGCTTCCAGCATGAAAAAGGATATTTCATTGGTCCTGTCGCTTCCGTCCTCCCTTGTTCCGCATATCTGTTGATAGGTGTTGTCCTTGACCAAAAGACAGGCAAGATGGAAAATGGCTTCTTCATCATCGATATTGCCTTCTTCCTTATCCTTTAGGTAATACGGATACAGGTATTCGTCTATTGCTCCGCCGGCTCCGCTGTAGTTATACATGACCGCCACCATCAGGAACCATGCCGTCCACTGCACGGCCTCATAGAAATTCGAGGGCGGATTGTTTACAATCCTGGCGTTGGCTTCGGCCATCCTTTCGAGGCTTCTTTTGATTTCAGGACGCTGTTCGTCTTCCGCCATCAGGGCGGCTTGCTCGGCATGGCGTGAAATCCAGTTTTGAATTCCGAGAAGCACATTCCTTTCCGCTTCGAAAAATTCCTTCTTGTCCGGTCCGTGCTGTTTTTCGTATTTATCGACTTTGGCCAAAAGTCCGCCGAACCCCAGCTCAAGACCAAGGGCAATATCGGCGGTGAAATGCTGTATCCCGCCGATGCCGTGTACCAGGTCGTATTTTTTCTGCAGCTCGTGCAGATGTGAATAATCGTATTCCGGGTTCCAGGTATTGTTTTTAATGTCGTAAAAACTGTACATCCAGCCCCCTGCCAGTGAATTCATCGGATCAATGAAAACCGGATGCTCTTCTAGGAGTCTTTTATAATTTTCCCCGCAAAGCCTGTTCCCGATGAATCTGCCGTTGTCCAAGTTGCTTTCAGGTGTGAAATTAAAATCTTCAGGCGGCGGTATGAGGCCTTTGTCGTCCATGTCCCAGTACCCGTCTGTGCCGTAGATTTCCTGTTTTTGTTTTGTATGTATCAGCTTAAGCTCTCTGACTGCGTTTATTCTTTCGTCATATGTTATTCCGGACATTGTATAAACTCCCTCACTCGTTTAATAAGAACATGATAAGTCATTATCTGTCACGCTTCAACCGCACAAGGGATTTATTTTGGAATGTACTTTAATTTTATGCTTTTTTAAAGAAATTCAATCATCCTTTTATTCACAATGTCCGGTTTTTCATGGTTCAATGCGTGGCCTGCGTTTCTTATAATCTCATACCGGACACCCAGTTTGTCGGCGGCGTCCGTGCAGTTTTTGGTATATGTCAGCCTATCATGGTCACCTATTAGGAACAGTGCGTCATCCTTGATGCCTTCAATTTCCTGTTTTGTGAATTTTTCCAGCTTGTGCCTGCCCATGGACATGTTGTTGAAATTTTTCAAAAGCAGCTTCCAATGGTTCATAAGCTCGCTGTTTTCCAATAGGTTGTCATTATCCGGACCGGTGAGCTTTTTCAAAAGCTTTAAAACATTGCCCTCTGTCGGGAAAAGGGCTTCGGGAAGGAACAGTTTCATCATCTTGAACATGTTGGATCCCTCTGTTTCCACAGAAACCCCGCCGGACATGCATACGATCCTCCCTATCCTTTCCGGAAGGCGGATTTTAACCAGCTGTGCCAGATAGCAGCCGTATGAAACACCGGCGGCATGTGCTTTTTCAATTTTTAAATCATCCATGACTTCCCTGAGCCATTTCTTTTGGTCGAAATCCTTGCCGTAACCGGCACCGGGTACGCTTTTGCCCGCGCCTCCGACGGCATCAATCGCGGTTATCCTGAAATGCTTCACCAGTTCTGCAGCGTTGTATATCCACATGAGGGCTGAATTGTCACCCACTCCATGGAAAAGAAGAAGGTCGGGTTTCGATTCGTCGCCTCCCCTTATCACATGTGTCGTCCCGTATTTCGTGTCAACATCAAGCTGTTCGAACCCTCCGCCCCACTGCTTCAGAAGCTTGTCGTATGAGGCGTATATCAGCTGCCTCCCTTTTTCCGATTTGAATGTTTTCATTTTGATCTCCTTCCCATGCCATGCATTTGGCTTAATGGCGCATCTTGCCGACTATGTCGGACACCGCCGTTTTCCATTCGCCTTCATCTATTCCAAGACCCGCCATTCCAAAGGCCAGCAGGTTTTCCATGTCTTTTTCAGACGGTTTATCATCGTTTCCGCTTCCGTCCATCATTTTCGTGTATTTATACAATCCGGCGACATATACGGTCCAGAACGCATTGGCGCAGGAGGCGGCGTCGGGACATTTCATCAATCCGTCATCAATGCCGTCTTGTATTATCCTTTCCAAATTCGTCGTATGGATGGCCGAGCCCTCCATGCCCTTTTGCCAACCTTCCGGCCCGAACACCGCATAGGCGTCAAAGGGCATTCTCATGGCAAACTGTATGTCTAAAGGGTTCCCTATCCCCATTTTGAATATCCCGGTTGAATATCCGACCAGCCTCTCAACAGGCGGTTTCCCTTCGGTGCGTTTAAAAAGCTCCACGCTCTGTCGGGATATGCGCATCATCGTCCTGTTGAAAAGGTCGATGAACAAGGCTTTTTTGCTTTTGTAGTAATAATATAAAAGCCCTTTTGCGATATCCGCCTGTTCCGCCACCTTGTCCATCACCGTGCCTGCATAGCCATAACTTACATATAGCTCCAAAGCTGCATCAAGGATGTTCTCCTTTGCGGCCTCCCTGATTATTTCATTCTGTTTCTTCGTTCTTGGCATGTCGTCCCCTTTATACTGACTATATAGTCAATTATAAAGCAGGAATACGTAAAATGCAACAAAATCCTTTAACCTCATGTGTTT
>CAZWVS010000158.1:2123-5091 GCA_964636935.1 uncultured Clostridiaceae bacterium | reverse complement strand
ATTGAAGGGCCTGTTATGTCCGCGTCGAGAACAGCCGTATTATACCCCTCTTTTTTCATTTTCACGGCAAGCATCGACGTTACAAGCGATTTACCGACACCTCCTTTGCCGCTTACGACGGCAATAACCTTTTTTATGCTGCTCAGTTCATGTGGTTCAACGGAGAAATCCGAAGGATTCCCTTTGCCGTTTGCCATTTTTCCATTTTCGTTTTTCATGCCTTATCTCCTTGTGTATTAAATATTTTCATTGTTTTTTCATATACTTTACGGATTGCGTTCCCGGCCGGGCAGTCGATATCGGTTACCGTTACACCCTCGTTCAAAGCTTTTAAAACCGTTGAATCATAGGGTATCACACCGGTTACGGGGATGTTCCTCTCTTCGCAAAGCGATATGATCTTATCCGTATTATCTCTATTTATATCATATTTATTGATACAGACAGCGGTTTTTGTCAAAAAACCTTTTGTGGTGTCCAGAATTCTCAGCATGTCCGATATGCCCGAAAGCGAAGGCTCGGTCACCACAAGCACCATGTCCACTCCGGTGATCGAGGCTATTACGGGGCAGCCTATACCGGGTGAGCCGTCAATTATTGCTAAATCCGTGTCATCCGGCGCCCGGGTCAATTGCTTTTTCACCTCGGTCACCAAAAGACCGGAATTCCCAAAGCCCATCCTGAGTTTGGCTGTTGAAAAAACAGAATCTTATTTGTGAAGGTTTAGTTCGACTGCTACTGCGTCTTCCATTGTTATGGCTTTTGCAGGGCAGAATTCCATACAAACGGCACATCCTTCGCAGGCATGGAAATTGACTGTATAAATTCCGTCAATGAAATCAATCGCATCAAACCGGCAAAGCTCCTTGCATATTCCGCAGGAAACACAAGAATCCTGGTCTATTACGGCCTTTGGGAGACCTTTGAACTCAGACATTTCATCCGGGTCGCCCGTATTCATTGCAAGATGCAGGTTGGGGGCGTCGACATCACAATCCGC
Organism: uncultured Clostridiaceae bacterium; assembly: GCA_964636935.1. GTDB lineage: Bacteria > Bacillota > Clostridia > DUPQ01 > DUPQ01 > JAFGQE01. The sequence continues at coordinate 4,091 of CAZWVS010000158.1, read as the reverse complement.
ATATGCTCCCGCATTGGATATTTTGATGAAGGCTCCGGCTACGGTCGTTTTTCCGGTGCCTCCTTTACCGCTTAATATTAGAAGCTGCTTCACTACGGGCCTCCTTAATCACTTTTTTATATATGTCTTTGAATATATTCAGGTATTTACTGTTTTCCCTTGCTACGATAATTCCGCGGGAGTTCATCTCTCCCAGTTCTTCGTCGTAAGGTATATGGGTCAAAACATACATATCGTTTTGCTTGAGAAATTTATCAGCCGGGTTGTCGGAATTAATGTATTTATTCACTATTATCCCGAAAGGCTTGTCGAAAAGTTTTACTAGTTCCAGCACCATCTTGAAATTATGGACTCCGAAAACAGTGGGTTCAACAACAAGTAAACAGTAATCGGCATCCTTGATGCTTTCCATTACCGCACAGGAGCTGCCAGGAGGACAATCAATGAAAACATCCCTGTCGTCATATTTTTCAGTTTCTTCAAGAAGCCTTGATATTACCGGTATTCCGGAAGCCCTTCCTATATCCAGGGTGCCGGTCACAACCTCTACATCGCCTGAAAATCCGGTGCGAACGGTTCCGACATGCCTGTCCTTTTCAGTAAGGGCGTTTTCGGGACAAAGCAAAACACAACCTCCGCAGGAATGACAGATATCTTCAAAAACGAGCAGCCCCGACTTGACATAGGCAAGAGCGTTGAAATTGCAAAATTCAACACATTTTTTGCAACCCGTGCAAAGATTATTGTCAACAACGGGTATTTTTACAGTGACGTCGAACTCATTGGTGATTTCCGGTTTAAAAAAGATATGCCCGTCCGGTTCTTCAACGTCGCAATCGATATATGCCGATGTACCGGCGGCCTGGGCAAGATTAACTGACACAAGGGTTTTGCCGGTTCCCCCTTTGCCGCTTAAAATCGCTATTTTCAATCCATTATCCCCCGTGCCTGTGAAATCCCTCGTGGATGCCTTTTAAGAGACTGAGTTTGCCTGCTTGAAAATCCTTTATGTTTTTTTCAAGGGAATCCCCATTTGCCATATATATGGATATGCCGGCCGAAGACAGCACATCCGCCGCATTGGTTCCGCAACTGGGGGCGATAACCGCTTCGACGCCTTTGTCGATAATGCTCTGTGAAGCTTTGATTCCGGCTCCTCCCTGGCTTTGTGCGGCCGAGTTGTCAAAGAAAGTCATTTTGTCATCCTCTGAATCGTAAAGCATGAAATACGGTGTCCTTCCGAAAGAAAGATTGACTTTCGCCTTTTCCGTATTTCCATCTGCCGGTATTGCTATTTTCATATATTTCTCCTCAATAATAAATTTAGAATCTGTTTCTTCGCTGGCCGCGTCTGTGCCTGCGGCAGCTGCCCGGGTTTGTAATATGTTCATGTTCAGTATAGAGAGTATAATCGCCGCCTTCGATTTTTATCACCCGTCCTTCAACCAGGGAAGAGGCAAGTTTTTTTCGCGCATCATTATATATGCGCTGAACAGTGGTGCGGGCCACACCCATTCCTTCGGAGCACTGTTCCTGCGTCATCCCTTCATAATCTATCAGACGAAGTGTCTCGTACTCGTCGACGGTCATAATAATAATATCTTCCGGGAGAAAACCGCATTCGGTCGGACCGAACACGGTATTGCCCGGAAGACAACATACTTTTCTTCCTATTCTCGGTCTTGGCATCATTTACCTCTCTTTGCTAAGATCGGGAAGAGAAACGGAATTCCAGTCCGCTTAATCTTCTTTAGCTGAAAGCTCATCCAGCCTTTTACTTATAAAATCCATCTGCTCTTTTAAAGCATTCTGCTCGGCTTCCAGCGCTTCACGTTCATTCGGGATATCAGCGGCATCTTCATAGCCATATCCCGCATAGAGCGGGTCGTTCCCGCGAAAAAACGGTCTTGCTGCAAAGCCTCTGCCATATCCGAAACCTCTACCGTAGCCCATCCCGCGTCCAAAGCC
>CAZWVS010000158.1:0-2023 GCA_964636935.1 uncultured Clostridiaceae bacterium | reverse complement strand
CCAAAGCCACGACCGTATGCCGGATAAACCCCGGATCCGGGACGTACGGCACCCGTACAATATCCTAATCCTCTTCCTGTCACGGGTCCCTGACCACATGGTCCTGTTCCATCAAATCTTGGCATATAATCCACCTCCTATGATCGGATTGTTTTCTCTTATACTTTCATTATACATAGTTATTGACATATGTCAACAACCATTGTCTTGCCTTGGGAAAAACGTCGCCAATTTGCCTAAGGCAAACGGGCGACGAAAATACCAAGGCGGCAAACGGGCGACGAAAAGGCAGGTTTTCCGTATAAGGAAGACCTGCCTTCAAAGTAAATTGATTTTTTACATCGGTTGCATTACGCCTGCGAAAACAAGCCACGCAAGTACGGATTTTGCCACCAGGCTCAAAATGATATACGCTCTTTCACCATAAAGATAGTCAGCCCATTTGCCGACCTTCTTATACTGCAGCACCATGTTGATGGGGAACAGGTTGAAAAACACAAAATATGAACCCACTATTGCGTATACGAACCACGGGACCTGTGAGGGGTCTGCATTTCCGAATGAATATAAGGCTATGACTATCCAGGGCCCTATCCCGGCAATCGAGCCGAATATGAAAGGTTTCCAGTCGGTCTTTTCCTTGAACTGGTTTATTTCCTCCATAAGAAGTCCGAAAAGGTTCATCGATGCGTTAAGAAGCACTATCAGTATCAGCGCGCCTATGTCATAAACCCCGAAAAGCATGGATATAAGGAATATCATCAGGGACGAACTGATTGAGTATTCATACCACCTGAACTTATTGATGCCTTTTTGCAAATCGCGCTCATATATTTTGTTGGTGCCTGGAGCCGCTATTATAAAGTGCGCAACCGCAGATAAAAAGAGAAAGCAGGCAACAAGGGCCGCAAAGGGCACATCGAAAAGCTTCTTCGGATCTGTGACAAGCCTCATTTGTGTCGTGTCAAAAGTTAAAAAATATGACCAGACAGGAGTTTTGAAGTCCTTGAACTTGTCAACCATAAGCGCCAATGTAAGCATTCCCGCACCTTGAATAAAATGAAGTATCCCCATGGTCATATTGAATTTGCGGAGTTTGCTCAATTTTTTTGTTAATTCCATTTCTAATCCCCTTTTTGAAATTTTGCAATCCATTATTCGATTACAAAATGATTATACCCACCTAAAAAATAAAAAAACAAAAAGCATTGCATAACTTTGACGGCAGATGTATTATCATTTCGAATGGAACATGACGGATTCAAAAGTTAAAAAATATGAGGAATATCCGTCGTTTATTAAAATGACAATAATAAAAAACAGTGGACCGGAAGACCTGGATTTTCTGCTTTCCCTCGAAGAAAAAAGCTTTGACAAAAAAAGAAGGGTGGATAAAAAATCCCTGGAAAGAAGCATGAAATCATTACGCCAGCAGGTTTTGACGGCAGAATTCGACGGGGAACGGGCAGGCGCGGCAGTCATTCACACATATAAGAAATCAATAAGGATCTACTCTATCGCCGTCTTGCCAAATTACAGAAAAAAAGGGATAGGCAAGGCTCTCATACAATCGATTATAGGATATGGCAGGGAGAGGGGCTATTCAGCCATCACTCTTGAAAGTGACGCTAGTGATGAAAAATTGATTAATTGGTATATTGGCCTGGGGTTCATAAAGAGAAGGAAGATAGAAAATTATTACGGGCCGGGTGAAGATGCATATAAGATGATTCTGCCGATAGAAGGAGACGCCAGGCCTGTTGCAGAGATAAAAAAAAGGAACATAGTCGTCACCGACTTCAAGCCTTATTGGCTTGCGGAGACCGGCGATTTGGAAATAGTGCAGGCAACCGAATATATAAGCGGTGAAAAGTATCAAAACGGAGGGGGATATAGGATTTTCAACCTGTGTTCATCATATGAATATCAAAGCATAGGGTATTATGTATCCCTTTTGGCAGCCGCAAGGGACCAAAGGGTGATACCGAATGTAACAACCATGAGGGATTTTTACAGTGAAGAT
>CAZWVS010000157.1:0-5124 GCA_964636935.1 uncultured Clostridiaceae bacterium | reverse complement strand
ATCTTATAAACAAAGAAGGTAAAACCGGCGATGTGCCTGTAAAGCAATTAAAACAAGGAGATTTGGTATTGGTTAAACCGGGAGAGAAAGTGCCTATTGACGGAATTATATTCGAGGGTAGATCCTCGGTGGATGAATCAATGATTTCAGGTGAATCGGTACCTGTCGAAAAAGCGGTGGATGACGAAATAGTAGGCGGTTCAATCAATGGAGAAGGCGTCATAAAATTCAAAGTAAGCAAGGTCGGAGATGAAACCTTCTTATCTCAAGTCATAAAAATGGTCAAAGAAGCACAAGAATCAAAATCAAAAACTCAGCGGCTGGCGGATAAAGCTGCAAAATACTTGTTCTATATCGCGATGTCCGCTGGTATTTTAACTGCAGTCGTTTGGGCTTTTTTGGGGAAAGACATACATTTCATTATGGCAAGGGCGGTCACCGTTATCGTTATATGCTGCCCCCATGCGCTGGGTCTTGCCATGCCTCTTGTTACAGCGGTTTCAACAAGCATAGGAGCTAAAAAAGGATTGCTCATAAGGGATAGGGCGGCATTTGAAAACGCACGCAATCTAAATGCGGTGGTATTTGATAAAACAGGAACATTGACTCAAGGTGAATTTGGCATAACCGATGTAATAGAAATCGAAACAACCAAAGACGAGCTGTTATCGTTAGCATATTCCGTTGAGATGAATTCGGGACACCCTATAGCCAAGGCAATTGTTAGGGAAGGGGATAAGCTTAACCTTCAAACAAAAAAGGTCAGTGATTACCAGGCTATTCCGGGAAAAGGATTAAAAGCAACGGTAGAGGGCAAGGAAATTATGGTTGTAAGCCCGGGATATATGGAATCGGAAAACATCGGGTTTGATGAAAAACAGTACGAAGAACTTGCCGAACAAGGTAAAACGGTGGTCTTTATTCTGTCCGACAGGAAGCTTATGGGGTATTTGGCATTGTCCGATATTGTAAGGGATACCGCAAAAGAAGCAATCGAGACATTGAGGTCTATGAATGTTGAATCCATAATGCTAACCGGTGACAATAAAAGGGTGGCGGCGTATGTTGGCAAGGCACTTAACATCGATACTGTGATTGCAGAGGTTTTACCGCAGGATAAAGCCATAAAAATTGGTGAACTTCAGAAGAATGGGAAAATTGTGGCTATGACCGGGGATGGTGTAAATGACGCGCCATCGCTTGCTAAAGCCGATTTGGGAATAGCCATAGGAGCAGGTACTGATGTGGCAATAGAGACCGCTGATGTTATTCTTGTAAAAAGCAACCCTAATGATGTGGTTAACATTTTAAAGCTTTCAAAGGCAATTTACAGGAAAATGATACAAAACTTGGTTTGGGCAACAGCATACAATGTGGTGGCGCTACCCTTGGCGGCAGGAGTGTTATACAGCCAGGGAATTCTGCTAAACCCCGCCATCGGTGCCGTGTTCATGTCTATGAGCACCATAATTGTTGCAATTAATGCGAGACTGCTTAAGATTTAGCCTGTCTGCTATAACAACACATTCCAAACAAAAATTCACCGGTGATTTATTCAAAACAATCATATTTCCGCCATATTCATGTTCCATACTGTGGTTAATGAGTGATAAAGGAGGCGATGGAGATGTTTATAGGGTTATTGATACTTTTGGGAATTGGAGCATATTTTCTTTTTGCCAATAGTGACAGCTCGAAACTACACTTTCCAAACAGGAAAAGTGCGGAAGAGATTTTGGTGGAACGGTATGTGAATGGAGAAATCGACGAAGAAACTTTCAAAAAGATGAAAGAAACAATGAGTCAATAGGAGGAAATGGAAATGATGTATAATAGAGGATTTTTTCAGAGTGGTAATTGGATGGGACATGGTTTCTGGCTTAATGGCTGGAGCTGGTTGATAATCATCGGTTTTTTGCTGATAGTTGTAGCGGTGACATATCTGTTGGTTAAAAAAAACAAGAAAATCGACACAAGCAGCGAAGCATTGGAGATACTGAAATTTAAATATGCAAAGGGCGAGATAACCGAAGAGGAATATGTCAACCGTAAAAACGTATTGGAAAGATACAGGAGAAAATCATGAAAAAATTCATGACGGCAGTTTTAGTTGTAGCGGTTTTGCTTGTCATCGGCGGCATAACGGGAAATATATTTTCAAACACATATGACGGCGCGGGAATTCCCTACGCAGGATCAAACCATTTTCGCGGAGGAATGATGAATAGGTCTTTTAGTGCCAACAGGTCGAATCAAGGCGAAGTTATGGATATGGATGAATTGAAAGATCGTGTAGAGGACTATATTGCCGGGTATGATGAAAATCTGGCAATAAGCGACATTTTTGTTTTTGAGGACAGCGATTACTATTTTTCCATAATGGAAAAAGACACGGGCATGGGTGCCATGGAGTTGCTGGTCAATCCGTATACGGGCGACGTATATCCGGAATTCGGACCGAACATGATGTGGAACATAAAGTACGGAAGGCACAATAACCAGGGCTATGGTATGATGGTTAGGGGCCGTGGGATGACGGGCGGAAGCACTTTTGAGGGCAACACCATATCGGAAGAAAACGCCAGACGGTTTGCAGCGGAATATCTTGATAAATATACCAACAAAGACTATTTGGTTTCTGATGAAGGACATGAATTCCATGGATATTACACGTTCCATATGGAAGAAGCTGAAACCACTGTAGGAATGCTCAGCGTAAACGGCCTGACGGGCGATGTCTGGTATCACGACTGGCATGGGACTTTGATAGAAGTTATTGACGGACATAGCGATGACACGCACTAAAGCTTTTGCATAACCAAAGTGAGGTGATTTCGTGCAATACAGCGTTCTGGTGGTAGAAGACCAAAAAGAGATAAGTACGATAGTGGCCAAGTATCTTCATAAAGAAGGTTACGTTGACACTGTTGCGGGAAATGGCTTTGAGGCGCTGGAATATTTCAATAATAATGAATATCACCTCGTTATACTGGATATAATGATGCCGGGAATCGACGGGTTTGAAGTTTTAAAAGAAATTCGCAAAATTTCAGACATACCGGTAATCATGCTAACGGCAAAACAAGAAGAAGTTGACCGGATCAAGGGATTCGATATAGGCGCCGATGACTATGTCGTCAAACCATTCAGTGCCAGAGAGCTTATGAGGCGCATCAAGGCAATCCTTAAAAGGACCTATCATGAAGAAAATGAGATTATTTATACATTCGACAATCTGAAACTATATGCAAAAAGCATGAAACTATATAAAGACGACAAAGAGGTTGAATTGACATCCGTTGAATTCAACCTTCTTTTCACGTTCTTCAAAAACAAAGACCAGGTGCTGTCCAGAGATCAGCTTATCGAACTGTCTTTTGGAAACGATTATGAGGGATATGACAGGAATATAGATAGCTACATAAAACGGATAAGGCAGAAAATTGAAGATGAACCAAAAGAGCCACGGCTGCTAAAAACAAAATATGGCGCAGGATATGTATTTGGAGGAGATGCTTGATGACAGTACGGAAATTATGGTTGCTGGTGCTCCTTCTTACCGCGGTTATTTCAATTATCATCAATTCATTCATATTGAGCACACTTACCGACAAATACTTTTCCGATTACAGGGCGGAAGAGTATGAAAACCATATTGCAGAGATTTTGAATTACTCGAAAAATGCGTTGCTTTCGGAAAAACTCGCAGTTGAACAAATGGCTGTGGAGCTGGAAACACATCTGGATGATCCGATAACCCATATAAAGCTATATGACCGGGAAGGGAATCTGCTGGTTGATGTGAGCAGGGATATTCATATGATAATGGGCAGGGACATGATGAAGATGATGGGCTCGGCATATGATGATACAGACAGTGAAGTGGATAATTTTCAAGTTACAGATAACGGCGAAGTGATCGGCCAATTGAATATTACGAGGTACAGCTCACTGGAAGATTCCATTGTTGCACGAAGGTTCAAATCGTCTTTATTGGTCAACAGCCTCTACTCCATTGCAATAGTCTTAATCCTTGCAATATTTATAGGAGTGTTCATTAGTGGCAAAATGAGCCAGGAGTTGACAAATACAGCTAAAATGGCAAACAGGATCAGCATAGGTGAAGATGCAAGCGACACCAAGAGCAATATAAATGAAATTCGCACAATACAGCAAAGCCTATTGGGATTAAATAATAAATTAAAACTTAAAAATAAAAGCCGCAAAATGCTGATTGATGAATTGATTCACCAAACAAGAACGCCGTTGACAGTGCTGAAAACGCATCTGGAGGGGTTCTCGGACAATATAATTGAAATGTCCCCTGAAGAAATCAAGATTTGTGAAGATCAAATTGAAAACATAACAGCCATCATTTCCAATATGAGCAATATGATAGACGCTGAAAAAGATTTCGAAAAAATGAACATCGAGGAATTCGAAATATCATCCTTGTTGAAACAAATCACTGCAGGATTAAAGGCGCAATTCAAGAGCAAGGGCATAATGCTTGAGTACAATCCGGACCGGAAAATCGTGTTGAAAACAGATAAATACAAATTGAGTCAGGCGGTTTATAACATTTTAACCAATGCATACAAATTCACACCCGAAAACGGAAAGGTTACACTGAGTTATATACATAATGATGATTCGATGGACATTGTTATCAAAGACAATGGAATTGGCATTGCAAGTGACGAAATAAACAGGGTGTTTGACGCATATTACAGCGGTGATAAAAATACCGGAAGTGACGGCTTGGGACTGTTTTTGGCCAAGGAAAGCATTGAGAAAATCCATGGTAAAATAGATGTTTCGTCCGTCCCAGGAAAGGGAAGTGAGTTTACAATCAGCATTCCGAAAGACATTGCTGACCACTTGATTTAAGAAAGGAGATAATTTATGCAATCGTTCTTATCCTTATATAACAGATTATTAAAAGCCGGGATCGACAAGAAGCTGGACAGGGAACTGGAAAGCCTGAATACCGGATTGGATTATGACAGACATCATCTTGACTGTCTGTTGAATCCCGAAAAGCACCCGCCCGTCGTAAGACTTGCCAACTGTTCATGTTCTGATGAAGAAAAAGTAACATGTGAAAACAGTTGTTTTTTCAAG
>CAZWVS010000156.1:800-5162 GCA_964636935.1 uncultured Clostridiaceae bacterium | reverse complement strand
ATTAATCAAAGAAGCAAAAGAAGGTAAAAACGTATTCATCACGGATGTCCGCGACAATCTTCGCGGATACCGGGGCGAAAAAGAAAGCATGCTGATCGAACTCGAGCTTCTCGAAAAGGGCGACAAAAGATATTTCGAGATTTTCACACCGGCGGCGATGACGGACAAAGAAGAGAGGGATTTCATCGAATCCTACATACGCGCGGAAATCTACAACATACTTTCAAGTCTCGGCGGAAGGGTGCTCACCATATATTCGGACAAGGACAACAAGGTGTTGTCGGAGATTCTCGAAGATGTCCGCGAAGCGTTTTGCATGGACATGCCGCTGTCCGACAGGACCGGCTACGGCAACTGCATGAACGTAATAGAGAGGATGATAAGGGCGATATACGGTGAAGAGGAAAAATTCCAATATGTCCTGAAGGACAATTCCGAAAGACCCCATGACTGGAAAGCCGGCTTCGGGGAAGCGGTGGAATCCGACATGCTGAAAAGAGTCACCGAAAACCTCGGGGGCAAGCTGATCTGCGGCATCGACATAGGCGGAACGGACATAAAGGTGGCCTTGGCTGGCGACGCAAAAATATCGTGTTTCAAAGAATATGACTGGAACCCCAAAAGCTTCAAGACCGCCGACCTGCTCATAGACCCGGTGCTCTATCTCACCAGGCTTGTGCGTGCATACTATTCACTCCAGGTGGACGACACCCTGTCCAAGTATGAAAAAGAGGAAGTCATGGGACCCGTTGAATTGGCAATGGACAAGCACGCCACCACGGACATGATTGTTGATGCGGTTGAAATGGCTGAAAAAGTTCTGGGCGAAGAAATTGTCAAACTTGACGCCGTGGGATTATCATTCCCGGACGTTGTGGTAAGGGACAAGATCGTAGGCGGCGAAACAACAAAAACAAGGGGCATGAAGCTCAATCCCGATATAGATTATGAAAAGGAATTCTCCAAGATAACAGGCCTCAACGAAAGGCTTATGGAGCTGTGCAACGAAAACGGTGCCATAAAGATAATGAACGACGGTCCCGCGGCCGCATATACCGCAGCTGTGGAAATGATGGCGCAAGACCCTGAAAGCGTAAAGAACGGTGTATTCGCACACAGCCTCGGAACCGAACTGGGAACCGGTTGGGTCGATGCGGCAGGCAACGTGCCGGAGATGCCGCTTGAGTGCTACAACTTCATAATCGACCTTGGGGACTATGTGGAAAAGGCGCACCCGAGCGAGGATGTGAGAAGCATAAACAACGTTAACACGGGACTTGCCGGAACGCTTCAAAAATATACAAGCCAGAGCGGCGCATTCAGACTCGCCATGCAATATTTCAAAGATAGCCGGCCCGATCTATACAAGGAGCTGTTCGACAAGGGCTTTGTCGAAGAAAAGCAGGTGGACGGTCAGACAATGCTGATAGTGCCTACAGCCCCCCTAGACATGAGAAAAGGTTTCCTCGAGCACGTAATGTCATTGACTGAAAGAGAAGACGACGAGCTGGTGGACGAGATATTCAGGCAGATAGGGGTTTACCTTGCGATAACCTGGTATGAAACCGAATACATCCTGCACCCCGATTGTAAGGAAAGGACTCTTTTCGGCAGGGTCGTAAAAAAGAAAAAATGCTTCGACCTCATATGTGAAGGAGCCAAAACAAGAAAAGAAGACATAGTGTTCAAACTGGCCGACGGCGGCATAGCGAACACCGGACTGATGAAACAGCTGGAGGCGGACGAGCACTATACCGTGGCGCAATTCGCACAGGCGGTCGGTGTGATATATTTCGGTAACCAGGGCTTGATTGAATAATCAGGATATAGGCATATTGCAGAGCGAAAAATAAACCGGGACCCGATCCGGGAAAAGCGTGATTTATCTGGCGTTTCCCGGCGACGGCCCCGATTGATAAAGGAAAGGCCAAATGGCGAAAAGACACAAATACTATTTCAAGGACAGCAACACTGTGAGGATAATAGACAGGATGAACGAGGTCCTTGGGAAAAAACAGACCAAACTGATGAACACGATCGGCCTTCTGAAAAGAAGGCGTTTTTTCCTGCCTGTGGTCATATCGGGCAGATATGACACCGACACCATGGTGGTGAACGGACGAAAATGCGTCACCATACACCCCAAAGAGAAAAAGAGCGACCTTCATATTGTGTATTATCACGGCGGGGCATACGTCTCCCAGGGCAGGATAGTGCACTGGATACTGCTTTCAAAGCTTGTTTCGGATCTTGGCTGCAGGGCGACATATGTCGACTACCCGCTTGCTCCGGAAAGCAACTACGAAGAAACAATCGACATGGCTGAAAAATCATACATTGAGCTGACAGAAAGATATGGCGACGACAGCTTCATCCTGGCAGGCGATTCCGCAGGGGGCGGGTTGGCCCTCGCCCTGGCACAGCTTCTAAGGGACAAAAATGTGGGAAAGCAGCCTGAAAAGCTTGTGCTCATATGCCCTTGGCTTGACATCTCCATGGGAAACAGAAGGATAAGACCAATAGAGAAGAAGGATTTCATCCTGAAAAAGGATAGCCTGATTGAATTCGCAAAGCAGTACGCCGGCGAAGGCAACCTGAAAAACCCGCTGGTGTCCCCATTGTACGGGAAACTCGAGGGACTGGGTGAGATCCTGTTGACTTCCGGGACCCATGAAATAATATACGCAGACTGCCATGAATTATATAAGAAAGCCAAAAAGCACCACATAGACCTTACATTCCTCGTATACCGAAAAATGACCCATGTCTGGATTTTCTATCCGATCAGGGAAGCCGGGCATTTATATAATAAGATAATCGAATTTATCGAGGACAGGGAGACTTAAAAATGAACGCACGGCAAAGATTGATTGACACACTTCATGGGGAAAAAACGGACAGGGCCCCCGTATACACACTCATACCTTTCGGTATCGAGGACAACTCCTTCGTACCGGCGCCTTTCCATGGATATTACGACATTGATGACTGGCGCAGGCGCGACCCGCTGTACTGCGAACTGACGGCCAGGATGGAAAAAGAGTGTGACAACATATTCCTCTTCAAACCCGCATGCATGGATGAGCAGAACATATTCTTCATGCCCGGGGATGTGGCCGTGTACGAAAGGATTGAATCAGGAGACAAGGTGACAATACGCTACAAAGCCCACGGACTTCAAAAAACCGAGGTTTTCCAAAAGGGCAGCGGACACAAATGGATCACCGAGCATTTCTGCAAGACGGTCGATGACGCGGTGACGGTATCGCAAATGAAGTATGAACCATTGCCCTGTGATTTGGAAGAAGAAGAGAAGATGATAGAGATGCTGGGGGACAGAGGGCTACCCTGGTGCACGATGCCTTCACCGGTAATGTCGGTGTGCAGGCTTTTCGAACCCCAGGATTTCCTTATGTTTTCCGCCACTCACAGAAAAGAAATCGACAGACTTATGGAAATATCATTTGAAAGGACGAAAAGGATATTGGAGGCGCTGCTGGAAAAAACATCAAGCCCCATTATACGCTTCGGAGGGGCGGAACACGCAACCCCTCCAATGATGTCCCCATATGATTTCGACAGGCTGGTGTTTGAATATGACAATCCGCTTATGGACATGTGCCATAAAAAAGGGAAAATGACAGCGGTCCACTGCCACGGCAACATAAGGCATGCAGTGAAACGATTCGTCGAGATGGGGGTTGACCAGATAGACCCCGTCGAAGCAACCCCCTGGGGCGACATATCGCTTGAGGAAATAAGGGAAATAACGAAAGACCAAATAACGCTGACCGGCAACATTCAGTTCAGTGAAATAACCAATGAAACAACAGAACACATCAGGAACAGGGTCAGGGGGATCATTGATACAGCAGGTCCCCGAAGACTCATAATATCGACCACCGGAACCCCTCCCGAAAGGATCACCGAGCAGCAATACAGAAACTACAACGCAATGATTGACGAAACGCTGGAATACGGTTATGCAGGTTCAAAATAAATATTGGCGCAATAGTTCCATAGTGTTTGACGATTAATAACCGGACCTCATAAACCGCTATTCCGGTTGTTTATTGTTGCTGCCGATTTTAGTGGGAAACATCCGATTCATTGACAAATTGGTTTTTTTTATACAATTGTAATGTGTGTGATACTTGGTGGGACAATCGTTGCAGTGAAAAAAGGAATCAATCATGAAGAAAAGAATAATTAAAATGGTGGGTTTGGTCATTTTGCTTGGCACTCTATTCGCTATAGCTTCATGTAATTCAGTAGAACAAAACGAAAGCCCATCCGGTACGGCGCTTGAGGAAGACAAAAACATTGAAACGAGCGATATGGTTCTGAATTTATCCAAGGTCC
>CAZWVS010000156.1:0-774 GCA_964636935.1 uncultured Clostridiaceae bacterium | reverse complement strand
GTAGGGCCGGCAGGTATGTGAATTATGATGGCTGGGTCGAAGCTATAAAGGATAAATTCGATATAACTGTCAAAATAAACTACATATCGGCTGCGGAAAGCCCGCAACTGCTTCAAACCACATATCTAAAGGAGGCTATAACCAGAGGATATATCAGCGGGCTTGTCAGACTTACGAAGAGTGAACAAAGAAATATTGCAACGTTAAGAGAGGCCGGACTCATACTGCCGCTCAATGAATATCTAAAAGGCAATGAGACATTTAACAACATCCCCCCTGAGATTCTGAACCCGTATTATATTAATGATGAATTGTGGGCCATCCCGGTCGATTATCTGCCCACCCCGTCGATCCGTCTGATGAAAAAGAGCGTGCTGGAGGATCTGGACATTGATAAAATTGATAAACCCGAGACGTTGGATGAGTTTTATGATGTGTTAAGCAAAGCGAAAAAATCCTATAAGTATAAGAATATGAAAGGGATCATGATATCATCCGGATCATCATATCCAAAAGCGTATTATCTACAAGACATATTTTATGCAAATTCATGCTACATATCCCAAACAGGCACTTCAAGTATTTCATTCGACCCGACGACAAACGCCTATGAAGATTTCATGCTAAAGCCTCAAACCGCCGACACATTGTCATTTATCGGCATGCTCCTCCAAAACGGGATGATAGGCGAGACAAGCGTCAGCGGTTTCAGGAACTTCTCCAAAAACAACAACTATCTGTCGTATTACTCCAAATTGTCATCGATGACCGATG
>CAZWVS010000155.1:0-5171 GCA_964636935.1 uncultured Clostridiaceae bacterium | reverse complement strand
CGACGCATTTATTTCATATTCAGGAATCCCGCATTCAAGGTTTATTTCCCTCTGCTCAAGAACAGACATGACATAATCCATTGAAATGTTTTCGCCCCGGTCGCTTCCTATGGAGATAATGTATATACCCAAACTGATATTTACAATAAGCAGCAGTATTATTATTGAAACTAAGGCTTTTTTCGTATTCATCTATTCTCCCGCCCCCGGAACCGGCAATTCCAAAATTTGTTTTTCCCCGTTTTTCTTTTCAATAATCCACATGGGTTTCAAGTATTTCACTCCCGTGCCGCTGAAATTCTCATATCCGACATACATGTTGTACGCCTCTATCTTGTTCAGGTCGGTCATATTGTTGCTATTCATGACAAGCAGGAACTGAGTGATAAATCTTGATTCGATATACTCGTCGCCGCTTAGCTCGTTGATTTCCAGGGGAAGCATTTCGGCTTCGATTGCCCTGGTTGCAGTGGCGCTTATTGTCATTGCATGCCTTCTGTTCTCCACGGCTATGACTCCGGATTTAAATCTGTAGTCAAAATTGAATATATAGAAGTCATCCTTTTCCTCAATCGCCGAAACATAGATTTTTGCTCCCGTCGGGCCGCAAAGCTCCATGATTCTGTCTATTATCTCGACCGCGTTTTGAAAAGCCGCTCCGATCGTCCCTTTTTCATCGCCTTCCGTTCCGGGCGTATATCTGTATCCGACCCATCCGTCGGTGCTTATTTCATACATGTTGAACTGATTTGAGAAGAACAGGTTCCCCGATGAATCGAACAATGTTTCATATACATTGACAGAATTGTTGAGAAGTGTTTCTTTAAGGGCGACTGCGGAGTTTTCCATGGCCGGCCTGTTTTGCCCTCCCTGCGTTTTAGTTGAATCTATATATGCTCTGACTGTTTCCGGAATCCCCGCCTTTATCCAGGGTATGGCTTTCGCGGTTACATCGAAGTTAACAGGTATGTCCGGCTCCATATATCCTTTTATGACGCGTTCATCCATGAACTGGGATATGTCTGTCAGCGAGTTCTTTGAATAATAGGGGTCTTTTGAAAGAAGCTCGATGAGGTTGATGAAATTTTCCTTTTTCAAAAGGCCTGTCGTCCCGCCATATGTGTTTTTATATATCCCCTTGTCGGTCTGGAGAAAAACTTCAAGACTTTCCCTTTCGGGTATTATCATGATTTTGTCGATGGTATTGAATTCCCCCGATATTTTCTCCGTCCCTGTCATGACGGCAAGATATTCCACCGGAAGATGGCTGCCGAGGGAATATGTTATGCCGTCCCGTTCACAAAGCTCTCCCCAATAGGCATCCTCTTTTTCAAGATCGCTTTCTAAAACTTGTGCAAGAATTTTCCTGCCGTCGGCCCAGAGGTTGGTGAATGAATCGTCATCCTGTTTCAACACCCATGTTTTTACACCGCTTCTTACCAGCACGTCAAAGGGCTTGTGGAACCTATCCCTCACCGCCTGGCTGAAAGATCTGAAATACAAATCCGTGTTTTCATTGTACTTGAAAAAGCCCAGGCTGAATCCGTCCACATGGTAATCCATTACCACCAGGGACTGAAACAGCGCTCCTATGAAAAGAATTACGGTTAATATGATTATGATCTTCTTACTCATCATCCGTCCCCCACCGGCTGTTGACCGGAAATTCAATAGTGACTTTAGTGCCCTCGTCAAGTTTGCTGCTGATCCTTATATTTCCGGAATGCGCAGTGACTATTTCTTTTGCTATCGCAAGGCCGAGCCCGGTACCGCCCATTTTTCTGGATCTTCCCTTATCGACCCTGTAAAACCTGTCGAATATCCTGGGCAGGTCCCTTGCGGGTATGCCTATACCGTTATCCTCAATTGTAATTATTATGTCCGATTCATTCTTGTAGGCCCCGACCCTGATGGTCCCCCCCGGTTCAGTGTACTTTATCGAGTTGGAAACGAGATTGATTAGAACACGCTGCATCTTTTCAAAATCAATTACAGCCTTGCCCGGATACCTGATGTCCAGTTCGATGGACTGGTCTTTTTCCTTTGCCGTCATGCTTACTTTCCCGACGGTTTTCTCAACAAGCTCCCTTATTGAATATTTCCTGAATTCCAGCTTGGTGCGTTTCATATCCAGTGCCGACAGCTGCAAAAGGTCTTTTACAAGTTCCGCCATCCTGTCCACTTCGGCCTCGATAACCTCCAGGAACTCGCTTTCAACCTTTTTATCTTCGACTTTTCCGCTCAACAACGTCTCTGCGTAGCTTTTGATCGCGGTTAGCGGTGTTTTCAATTCATGGGATACGTTCGCAACGAATTCCTTTTGCATTATGTCCATTTTCTGTTGTTCTGTTATGTCCCTCAATATTATCATGCAGCCTTCGTTTTTCATTTGTTCGTCCCTGAAAACGGCAAAACCCAGTCTCATGATCATACCGCCCCTTTTCAATGACAGTTTTCTTGCATTGACGGTGTCGGGGTCGTTCATGATTTCCCCGGCGGTGGCGTTTATCCTGTATGTCCTGATAAAATCAGAAAGCGTTCCGTCAAGCTGTATTCTGTTGAGCATTGTTTTCACTTCGGGATTGGCATGTATCACGTTGCCCTCTTTATCGAAGGCTATAATCCCGTCGGTCATGCTGTTTAGAATGATGTCGACCTTGGATTTTTCATTTTTAATTTCATCAAGCATGTCTTTCAGGCTTCTTGACATGTAGTTTATTGAATTGGCAAGCTGGCCGATCTCGTCGCTTCCCTTCCGGTCCACCACCTGTCCGAAGTTGCCCTGTGAAATATCCTGTGTTTTTTTGGTGATATCCTCTATCGGTGTGGTAACCGCCTTTGCTATTAGAAGCCCGAAAACAAATGCCGCAAAAAGAGAAATGACCAGCGCTGTGAAAACTATGTTGTTGAACTGGGAAACCATGTTCTGCCAGTCCTGCTTATAATATCTGAAATAAAAAACGATGCCGGATTTTTTGACTGCATAGTCATAAAATGTCTTTCCTCCCAATGTCATAAGCTTCTTGTCGTCGCCGATACCTCCTGTGGCCGCCTTTACGAAATTGGATGAAAGATACAGGTTGTTGATAAAGCGGTTTTCATCCCGGTTGCTGTAGTTGAAATCGCTGCTGTAGACCGTGTTGTCGTAGATATCTGCAATCGTATAGCTCTTGTTCTCCCCATATATGTTGAATAAGCCCGCATACAGCTCGCTCATATCCATGTAGATCTCATATGCCCCGGCATTTTCATTCACGGACGGGTCGTAGGTTTCAAACCCCTTTTCAATCCCCCTTAAAAACTGATTGTAGTGATAGTTCTCTATGTTTAGATTCAGTAAAAGTCCAACCGGTATGACAAGGCACACGGCGATTATGCATATAAAAAGAACGATTTTCCACTGCAGTTTCCTTTTTACCATAAGGGAGTTTAGTCCTTTCTAAAGTAGTATCCCACACCGCGTTTTGTAAGAATGTATTCATTGATATTTTCGGAAAGCTTCTCCCTCAACCTGCTGACTGTCACATCAACGGTTCTCATGTCTCCGAAATATTCATAATCCCATATTTCCTCCATCAGGGTTTCCCTGGAGAAAACCTTTCCCGCATTTATGACAAGCAGCTTGATCAATTCAAATTCGCGGGCTGTCAAATCAATCATCTCACCCTGCTTCCTCACTTCATACCGGGCGATGTCGATTTCCAAATCCACCGCTTTTATGATATCACTGTTGACATTGGTTCCCGAGATCAGGCTTCTTCTCAGGTTCGACTTGATCCGTGCAATTAGCTCCCTCGGGCTGAAAGGCTTTGTGACATAGTCGTCCGCCCCCATCTCAAGTCCAAGTATCTTATCCACTTCCTCTTCCTTGGCCGTAAGCATTATTATGGGGGTTTGAATCTGCTCCCGGAGCTTTCTGCAAACTTCGAACCCGTCATATACGGGAAGCATCACATCCAGCAGGATGATATCCGGTTTGAGTCCGATGGCCTTTTCAATGGCCTCGCGGCCGTCATAAGCCTCAATGGTTTCATAACCTTCTTTTTTTAAGTTGTATTTAAGGATATCGACAATGTTTTTCTCGTCATCCACTATTAAAATTCGTGCCGGCAATTGCGCAACCTCCGTAATTTTTTGCTTGTTACATTATATCATATAATGTATCATATATAGGAACGCCGACATTTCCAAAAGCAGACGGTCCAAGGAGGGGTTAACATGCTTAAAAAAATAAGGGACATTGTCATATACAAGGATGAGAACTACAACACCTTTCCCAACGCAATCGTTCTCGATGATGGAACCGTCATGGTCGGTTTCAGGCAGGCGCCGGACTGGCAATCGGAATTCAACGATGTGACCCATCTGGACCCATGCTCCAAGGGCGTATATGTGAAATCACACGATAACGGAAAAACCTGGGACAAGAAACCTTCGCTCATATACAAGCACTTCCTCTACGGCGTGCAGGATCCCTGCCTCAACTATCTTAGCGACGGCACGATACTCGGCACATTTTTCATGTGGAAGGTGACCGAGCGGGAAAAGCCCGTTGAAAATTCCGAAAAGCCCCATTTCGTGATGGATAACTACATAGGCGAAATGATGGACGCCCACACCATAAGATCCACTGACAACGGTGAAACATGGTCCCTTCCCACAAAAATCGATTACGAAGGCAAGCAAGGTCTGCGGGCTTCCGTGAGGGGCAATGTGGCGGAACTTCCCGATTCCTCCCTGCTGCTTGGTCTTCCCATATACAACGAGGACAGGAGCAAAAGGTTTGTACGCATTGTTAAAAGCCTTGACAACGGTCTTACTTGGGGAAAAATGTTCGACATACATCATCCCGAAGGACATTTTATCGGCGAGCCCAACCTCTTTAGGACAAAATCGGGCAAACTTGTCTGTTTTCTGAGAACCCATATTGATAAAAAGGGACACAACTCCAAAGTATATAAGGACGGGAACCACCTGCTCACCCCGATGCATGTGAGCTATTCACATGACGACGGGAAAACATGGACCGTGCCCGAGACCACCGAATATTATTCGCCCAGCCCGTTCCACGCATTGCAGCTTAAAAGTGGAAATGTGCTTATGACTTATGGCCACAGATATTCACCATATGGCATAAAGGCGGTGCTGCTGGACGGCGAGCTTGAAAACCT
>CAZWVS010000154.1:0-5171 GCA_964636935.1 uncultured Clostridiaceae bacterium | reverse complement strand
AGGTTCCCTCATCGTCTTTTGTCACAAGGGTGTGGTCTATCCATTCCCAGATGCAGCCGCCCATCAGGCGTGGGTATTTGTAGAACATATCCCAGTATTGGGCAAGGTTTCCGGAGGCGTTGCCCATGGCATGTCCGTATTCGCAGAGGAGGTAGGGCCTTCCGTCTTTGGTGTTTTCGGCTTCTTTTAGCAGCAGGTCGAGGTCCGGATACATGACGCTTTGCACATCAGGACCCTGTTTGTCTTCGGCGCGTTCGTAATGAATAGGGACGGACTGGGAGTGCTTCCTTATTTCAGTTATCATTGCCGCATGATTCAGGCCGTACCTTGTCTCGTTTCCCAAAGACCACATTATGATGCCCGGGTGGCTGCGGTCCCTCAGGACCATTCTTTTTGCGCGGTCGACAAAATGGGGCCGCCACTCCGATTTGTCCGAAACATCATATTCCGGGTCTTCATAACCGAAGCCATGTGCTTCAAGGTCGGCTTCGTCTATCACATATAACCCGTACTCGTCGCAAAGGTCGAGAAAATACGGATCGGGGGGATAGTGAGAAGTGCGGACGGCGTTGATATTGTTCTGCTTCATCAGTAGGACATCATCCAGCATGGATGTCCTGTTTACGGCATGGCCCAAAGCATAATGTGTGTCGTGTCTGTTAACGCCTTTGATTTTTATCGGCCTTCCGTTTATTTTAAACACGCATCCTTCTATGTCAATCCTCTTGAAACCTGTGTTGCAAATTCGACAATCCATGATCTC
The DNA here is from genome assembly GCA_964636935.1 of uncultured Clostridiaceae bacterium. Classification (GTDB taxonomy): domain Bacteria; phylum Bacillota; class Clostridia; order DUPQ01; family DUPQ01; genus JAFGQE01. The sequence goes on along the minus strand of CAZWVS010000154.1, from coordinate 4,408 downwards.
ATCGGAGTTATTCATCAGGGTCAATACGCTTTTATACAGGTAGGGGGTTTCGGCCGTCCACTTGAAAGGGGTTTCGACGGGAATGACCGTTTTGCCGTCCTTGTCCAGTTTTTTTTCAACAACCATATTGCCATCAGCGTCGTACAGGGAATAAACCAATCGGGCCGATGAATCACCGGCGGCGCATTCCACATTCAAAAGACCGTCTTTTAAATTGTCGGTCAAGGATGTTTCCACATAAAAATCATCTATGCCGTTTTGAGGTTTGGAATATATGAAAACCTCCCTGAATATTCCTGAAAAACGGAAATAGTCCTGGTCTTCAAGATAGCTTGCGCAATTGAATTCATACACTTCGACACTGATCAGGTTGAATCCGTCTTCCAAGTAACCGGTTATGTCGAATTCCGAAGGCATGTGTGAGCATTGGCTGTATCCGCATTCAATTCCGTTGACATAAAGCTTGAAAGCGGAGTTGACGCCTCCGAAATGAAGTATGGTTCTTCTGTTGCCGAATGATGAAGGGACGCAGAATTCCGTGCGATATATCCCGATGGGATTCCTGTCCGGCACATGTGGCGGTTCCATGGGGAATGGGTATACGGAGTTGGTGTAATGGGCGGTGCCGTACCCCTGCGCCTGCCAACTGGAAGGGACAGGTATCGTATCCCAGTCCGAAGCATCGTATTCCACTGAAAAGTGCCCTTCAGGCATATCATATTTGCACGGGGCATAGAAAAAGTCCCATGTCCCGTTCAGGCTTTTAAAATAGGGTGAAGCCCCCCGGATGCCTTTAAGGGCCGATGATGGTGAAGGATAGGGGACGGAAAGTCCGTGTGGTTCCAGCCTGTTTATTCCGAGTATGTCGATATCTTCATAATATTCCATTTTATGCCTCCTGTCTGTGTCTTATATTCTACCATATCGAACATGTGATATCGCGCATATGTTATAACCCGGTTTGGAAAATCAAAGATATGAAAGCCCCGTTTATGGAAAATACGGGGGGAATGATGTAGAATGTAGATATCCTTCAAAGGGTGTGAACTAAATGAAAATGTACGACATTATAGCACGGAAAAGAGACGGTGAAACCCTCGGCGAAAAGGAGATCGCCTATTTCATAGACGGCATTGTGAACAGGGAGATACCCGATTACCAGACAACCGCCTTGCTTATGGCCGTTTATCTGAACGGCATGGACGAAGGGGAGACGGCGGTTTTGTGCAGGCTTATGGCTGAATCGGGGGATACGATGGAGTTTTCCGAAGACCTGGTTACGGTGGACAAGCACAGCACGGGTGGTGTGGGCGACAAGACATCCCTTATCGTAGGGCCCATAGCGGCCGCCGCCGGACTCACTGTGGCTAAAATGTCAGGCAGGGCGCTTGGCCATACCGGGGGGACCGTGGACAAGCTTGAATCCATTCCCGGCATGAAGGTGGACCTGGATCTCGAAAGCTTTGAGAAAACCTATAGGAAAACAGGGATCTGCATATCGGGCCAGTCGGGGAACATGGTCCCGGCTGACAAGATACTATACGGTTTGAGGGATGTCACTGCGACAGTGGGGAGCATCCCGCTTATCGCATCGAGCATAATGAGTAAAAAGCTTGCAGCGGGGGCGGGCAATATCGTACTTGATGTGAAGGCTGGAAAAGGCGCTTTTATGAAAGACAGGGACGAAGCCTTGGAGCTTGCCGAAACCATGGTCAAAATCGGAATCGCAAACGGCAGAAACATCGCAGCGCTTGTCACCGCCATGGACGCGCCGCTTGGATATTGCATAGGAAACTCGATTGAAGTGCGTGAAGCCGTCGAAGTGCTAAAAGGGGGGCTGGCGGGATCGGATCTTTACGAAGTTTCAGTGTCACTGGCTGCAGAACTGATATCGATGAGTCTGGATATGCCTATCCGGGAGGCGGTTGAGACAGCGAAGGAAAAAATCAGGGACGGGACGGCCCTGGACAAATTTTCCGCCATGATAAAGGCCCAGGGGGGCGACGCGGGTGTCACAAGGGACTTCAGCCTTTTTAAAAAGCCGCTTTACAAAACCGCGGTGAGGGCGGAGGAAACGGGATATATAAAAGAGATGGATGCACAAGCCATAGGGATAGTGTCCATGAACCTGGGCGCAGGAAGAACCAGGAAGGAAGACCCCGTCGACTTTTCGGCAGGCATAAGGCTTTTGGTGAAACCGGGGGACAAGGTTGCAAAAAACGATATAATGGCATATCTTTACAGCGATTTGGACGATCCGGAGAAACAGAAGAGGGAATTTGCGGCATCTGTCAAATATTCAAAAGAAAAACCGGCAGACGGTAAAATCATACTTGGAAGAGTGACCGGCGACGGACGGGAAATTCACTAAAGAAAATGGAGTTGTTATGAAAAAGAAAATCATATGTATTTTAATTATTGCGCTTCTGGCGGCAATGCTTCCCATGGCATCGATACCCGCACAGGACGAGGATTTCGACATCGGCATTGTAAATCAAAAGGTTCTTTCTTCGGATATTGAAAACCTGGATTCAAGAAGCTTCATACTTGTTGAAGAAAGCACGGGGCAGGTGCTTTTGGAAAAGAACAGCGCCATGAGGTATCCGATGGCCAGCCTGACAAAAATAATGACCACATACATAATTATGGATGAAATCAAAAAAGGGAACATAGGCTACGACGACATCATAACCGCCAGTGAATACGCGTGCAGTTTCGGAGGCTCGCAGGTATGGCTGGCCCCCGGCGAACAGTTCACACTACGCGAGATGATCAATGCGATAGAACTGCATTCCGCCAATGACGCCGCTGTTGCGGTAGCCGAAGCCATAGCGGGAAACGAGGCTTCTTTTGTAAGGTTGATGAATAACAAGGCGGAAGAGCTGGGAATGAACGACACGAAATATCTTGACTGCACGGGGCTTACGGATGAAGGGCATTATTCAACAGCCGCGGATATAGCCAGACTCGCCAGGTCCCTGGTGCAGGTGCATCCGGAGATACTCGAATTCACATCCAAACTATCTGAGCCTTTTCGTGAAGATGAGGGCCGGGTGGACATGTACAACAGGAACAAGCTTATTCAATATTACAAAGGTGCGACGGGTTTGAAAACGGGATTCACGACACTGGCGGGGCATTGCCTGGCGGCTACGGCTGAAAGGGACGGCTTCTCGCTTATCTCCATACTGATGGGGGCGCCCGACACCAATACCAGATTCGCCGATTCGATTAAGCTGCTCGACCACGGTTTTTTGGATTTCGCGTTCTTCACTATTGAAGACGGCGGGCTTAATGCGGGTGACATCCCCGTCGAAAAAGGCATAGAGATGAAGGTGGGTTCGTATGTGGAGAGTGATTCCGTATTCCTTTTGAAAAAGACCGATTACGATAAAATAGAGAGGGTTGTAGACATACCGGAGACGCTGGAAGCCCCCGTCGAAAAGGATTCACAGGTCGGAGAAATAAAATATATGCTAAACGGCGAGGAACTCGGCGCAACCCGCATACTTACCGACAGCGGCACCGAAAAAGCGGGATTTTTCAAACTTCTGTGGAGGAAGATACTTTCATGGTTCGGGATAGAGGCGAAATAGGCATGAGGCCTCGAAGGGCCTTTGATTGTATAAAAACACTGTTTCTGTTAAAATAGTCTAAAAAATCGGGATGGCATCCCGGGAGGTTGATTATTAACAATATACTTGCTTTTTTGGAGCAATACCTATACATGATACCTGTCCTTGTTCTGGCTCTGAGCTTCCATGAGTTTTCTCATGCGTATGTGGCGCACAGGCTGGGTGACGATACGGCAAAAAACAGCGGCAGGCTTACGTTGAACCCTTTGAAGCACCTGGATCCGCTCGGATCCATAATGATGCTTGTCGCCAGAATAGGCTGGGCGAAGCCGGTGCCTGTCAATCAGATGAATTTCAAGGATCCGAAACAGGACATGGTGAAAGTCGGGATAGCGGGACCTTTGATGAATCTTCTGCTGGCGTTCGCAACTGCTTTCCCCATACAGGTAATGGCGGCATATTACTCGACCCGGATACCTTCCGGGTTCGTAATGGTGATATTCGACTTTTTTGTTTTGTTTTTCACTGTCAACCTATATCTGGCGGTGTTCAACCTCCTTCCGGTGCCGCCGCTGGACGGTTCCAGGATTTTTTACGGGATACTGCCTGAAAGATTTTATTTTCAGGTCATGAGATATGAGAAATATGTGGCTTTCGGACTTATATTGTTGATTTTCATAGCTCCGAGGGCATTGAGCTCGGTATTGAACACGCTGGTATATCCCTTCAGGGAGGGGTTTCTGGCAATATCGGAATTTGTTGTGGGATTGTTCATATAGGCATATGCGGCCGGGGTTGACAACCGGTCGATAAATAATTTGTAAAAGGAGAAA
>CAZWVS010000153.1:0-5189 GCA_964636935.1 uncultured Clostridiaceae bacterium | reverse complement strand
ACGGGAGCCGCTGCCGATACGCCGAATTCCTCTTCAAGGGCTTTTACGAATTCAGACAGTTCCATAACCGTTAAATTTTTGATTTCTTCCATCAATTTTTCAAGCTTTTCACTCATTTTTGTTCTCCTCCGATTAATTTCAATATATTTTATGCACTTTCGTTTTGCTTTTGCTCCATTATGGCGTTAAGTGCTACGGCCAAACCTCTTATGTTCCCGTTAAGAACATTTACGAAACCCGTTATGGGCGAATTCATGCTTCCAAGCATCTTTGCCACGAGTTCTTCCTTGGACGGCATATTCGACAATCTTTCCAGACCGTCCAGGCCGATTATCTTTCCGTCCACTGCGCCGGCTTTGAGTTCAAATGTCTTTACTTCCTTTGCGAATTTGAACATCACCTTTGCAGGAGCCACTTCGTCCGAACTGACAGCAACAGCTGTCGGTCCCACAAAATATTCGGTCAGACCTTCGAGTTCCGTCCCCTGTACCGCATGTCTGAGAATATTGTTTTTGACGACCTTGTAGTCGATGCCTTGCTCCCTCATCGTGGTTCTGAGCCTGGTATCCTCTTCAACGGTCAGTCCCCGGTAATCCGCAAGCACGACCGATGCCGCCCCGCTGAGCTTTTCCGAGATTTCCTTCACCTGGAGTTTTTTCGCTTCCAGATTTTTTTCACTTGGCAATCCACACACCTCCTTCTTCTATTACTATGTCCGCGGCTTTCGCCGCTTTTTCCGGAGATAAAAACATCCCCGCACACCGGAGCATGCGAGGATAATAACCTTTTCTAAAAATCCCACACCTCGGCAGGCGGTTTCCCGTTATGCATATAATGCACCTGCTGTCTCCGGTAATCATATTCAATTGTTCAAACGGTATTATACACTACCGCTTGCAACTAATCAACAGCTTTTTGCGTGCTGACTTTTATGCCCGGGCCCATAGTGGACGCCAGGACTACGCTTTTTAGATACTGGCCTTTTGAAGATGCCGGTTTCGCCTTCACTACGGCGTTTAGCAGCGTCTGGAAGTTTTCAATGAGTTTTTCCTCTTCAAAAGAGGTTTTCCCGATGACACAATGTATTATATTGCTTTTATCCAGCCTATACTCGATTTTACCGGCCTTGGCATCGGATACGGCTCTGGAAACATCCATCGTGACGGTGCCCGCCTTGGGGTTGGGCATCAGGCCTTTGGGACCCAGGATTCTTCCGATCCGCCCTACGACGCCCATCATGTCGGGTGTCGCAATGGTGACATCGAATTCCATCCAGTTCTCCTTTTGAATCTTTTCAGCCAAATCTTCCGCTCCGACGTAATCGGCTCCGGCCGCTTCGGCTTCCGAAGCCTTTTCACCTTTTGCAAAAACAAGCACCCTGAGGTCTTTTCCCGTTCCGTGGGGAAGCACTACCGCGCCCCTTACCTGCTGGTCCGCGTGCCTTGAGTCGACGCCGAGCCTCATATGAACTTCGACGGTTTCGTCAAAAGCCGCTTTTGAAGTCTTTTTAACGAGCTCAACCGCTTCTTTTATGTCGTATTGAAGGCCTTTGTCATATAGGGCGACGCTGTCTCTGTATTTTTTTCCTTTTTTCATTTCATCATCTCCTTGTGGTAAGCTTTATTCGGGAATAAATCCCTCCCACTTCGGTGCATCAGTCTTTTACAACTATGCCCATGCTCCTCGCTGTTCCGGCAACCATGCTCATCGCCGACTCTATGCTTCCGGCATTGAGGTCGGGCATCTTCAGCTCGGCTATCTTCCTAACATCTTCCATAGAGACGGTCGCAACCTTCTCTTTGTGGGGCACACCGGAGCCGCTTTCTATGTTGCATGCTTTTTTCAAAAGAACCGCTGCCGGGGGAGTTTTTGTGATGAACGTAAAGGATCTGTCCGCATAAACGGTGATGACCACGGGAATTATCAATCCCATGTCCTTACGTGTCTTTTCATTAAACTCCTTGCAGAATCCCATGATATTTACACCATGCTGTCCTAAAGCTGGTCCTACCGGTGGAGCCGGGGTTGCCTTGCCTGCAGGAATCTGCAGTTTTATCAACCCGATTATTTTCTTTGCCATTTTAGTCCACCTCCCAAATCTTTGGTCTACAAGATAATCTGTATCTGTCCGTATTCAAGTTCAACGGGGGTCTCCCTGCCGAACATGGATATAAGAACCTTAACCTTACGTCTGTCCCCATGCACTTCCTCAACCGTTCCGACAAAATTCTCGAGAGGTCCTTCGATGACCCTCACATTGTCTCCCACGTTGAAGTCCACGACGGTTTCGACTCCTTCGAGCCTCATCGATTTGACTTCGTCTTCAGAAAGGGGGACGGGTTTTGCGGAAGGTCCCACAAAACCGGTGACGCCCCTGGTGTTTCTCACCACATACCAGGATTCGTCGCTCATTACCATTTTGACAAGCACGTATCCGGGAAAGATCTTTTTAAAAGAGACCTTTCTTTTACCGCCCTTGTCCTCTATCACTTCTTCCATGGGGACGACAACATCCACTATGTAATCCTGCATCCCCCTGTTTTCAACTATTTTTTCCAGGTTTGCCTTGACTTTGTTTTCATAGCTGGAATAGGTATGCACCACATACCATTTAGCCTGATCCCTTATTTCCCGGCCGGCATCGGTTTCCTTTTCCTCTACAGCCTGGTTATTATTTTCATTTTCGTTCATCAATATCCGACTCCCGTCAAATTCAGGCTATTTCAACAACCCTGCAACAAGCGCTGAAAGCCCCCAGTCAAAAAACCATATTATGATTCCGATTATTGCGCAAACGGTAAGCACGGTAACAGTGTTTTTTATCAGTTGCTCCCTTGTAGGCCAAATGACTTTCTTCAACTCCTGGATTATATCTTTGAAAAAGCCTACGAATTTTACTTTTTTTGCAGCAGCCATAATTATACCTCAATCATTTCGTTTCGCGATGAACCGTATGCTTTTTGCAGAACTTGCAGTATTTGCTCATTTCAAGCCTGTCCGGCGTAGACCTTTTGTTCTTACGCTTCGTATAGTTTCTGCTTTTACATTCAGTGCATGCTATTGTTATTTTGTCTCTCATCATAAACCTCCGGTTGTTTCGTTTTTTACAAAAAAAAAGAAACCCTTCTCAAGCACAATATAAATTACCACAAACCCCTTTGGCTGTCAAGCATAAGGGCTCATAAAAATTTTATGAGCCGGGGATTCCCGTTTGACATGAACGGCGGGTCGAAACCCGCCGTTTGAAAAACATAATCCGATTCAAGCAGCCCAGAGACTGTGCACGTTGCAGTAAATCCTTACGTTGATGACATCATCCGGATCTACGTTGAACCATCCTTCGGGTTCGTCACCGGGTTTCAGCTCTTTCCTGAGAACCATGTCCTCTGTGCATACCTCGATGAAATTGATCCAGTGCTTCTCTTCCATGGGGTGCGGGACCTCACCGACTTTCACCAGGATTCCTCCATCCTTTTCGCTTGTGACCGGAACATGCTTTTCATTGCCCTTGTCCTCTTTTTTCGGCTCAAGCTTTTCCATGGGCTCTCCGCAGCATACAAGTTCCCCTTCGCCGGCCTGTGTCATTTCCACCAGATTGCCGCATATGCTGCAATAGTATAATTCTCTCAATTTAGTCATTTTCAATCCTCCTTGAATTCCTTTATATAAAATACCGCTTTTGCGGAATTTCCAATCCCTTTTTTATAATAATACTCGAGTTTCCTGCATAGCATCGTGCAAATGGAAACGCCTCTTCCCGTTTCACACATCACTCCGGAATCCCTTCGGTTCTCCGGTTTGAATGCGACGCCCCTGTCCGTGACTTCGAACTCTATCCTATTATCACTGCAGTCCACTGTTATATCCACAGGTCTGTTGACATCCTCCTCGTTGCCGTGGATTACGGCATTTGATATGAGTTCGCTCAGAACCACTTTAATATCAAAAAGGCAGTGACAGCCCGTTGCTTTTGTTTTCCCGTCTATATATTCCATGATTTGGGCAACCACGCCCGGGACATTCAACCTGTTTGAAAGGATGCTGTATTCAACGTGGTTTGAATCATGTGCTTTCAAGTTTCTTCCTCAGTTTATTGTAAATTTTCTTCTCAAGCCGGGAAATGTACATCTGGGAAACCCCGAACTCGTCGGCTATGCTCTTCTGGCTCATATTGCCGTTATAACGCATTTTTATAAGTTTGCGTTCATTTTCATCAAGCATCTCCATAGCCTTTTCATATAAGTCGTGGGTTTCAATCCGTCCGAAGCCGGGATCCCCTCCGCCTATGGCCTCCATCCTGCTGTAGCCGTCCTCGTCGAACTCCTCGTCCAGGGAGGCCAGGTTGCTGCTTCTAACCATTTCAAGAACCTGGATCACTTCCTCTGCCGTGTTCCCCGTCATCTCCGCCACCTGTTGCGGTGTGGGCGGTTCGTCAAGCTCCTGGGACAATGTCTCATAAGCGTTCTTTATCGACGGATAAAGTTCATAATGCTTTCTCGGCATCCTTATGGTGTTGGCCTTGTCCCTGAAGTACTTTTTTATCTCCCCTATTATGGTGGGAGTCGCAAAGGTCGTGAACTTGTTCTTCAAATCAGGTCTGAACCTTTCGGCCGCTTTAACCAAGGCTAGGGAAGCCACCTGAACCAGATCATCGTAATCCACGCCCCGGTTGACAAACTTGCCGGCCAGGGCCTTGGCCATGTAGTGGTATTTCTCCACGATCCGGTTCCTTAATTCTATGTTACCCGTACGGGCATACTCTTCAAACAATTTATTGTCGTCTTGGGTCATTTTCCCCCGCCTTCACTCTATAATAAGCGTCAGGCTTCCGTCTTTCCCGACGGAAACCTCGCCAGCAAGCGCTTCCAGAATAGGAAGTGTCATTTCATTGGCTCCCTTTAATACGGACTCGCCCTCACAGGACCCGAAGCATATCACAAGCTTCTTCCCCCGGGGTTCCATGCTGACGGCAGCGCCTTTGCATCCGGCCTCGATCATGCTTGCAAACACCTCCGAAACTATCACCTTGACATCTTCTATCATATCCATGTTGAACCCGCACACGTCGGCTGCGCCGGCGGCTGCTAGTCTCAGGATTCTTGAATACCTTTTGTCGGAAGGTATTTCCATTTTTATGACCTTGTCTTCATCCATTGTTGAGAAACCTCCTATTCAACCGTGAAAAGCGT
>CAZWVS010000152.1:0-5204 GCA_964636935.1 uncultured Clostridiaceae bacterium | reverse complement strand
AATCCTGCTGGTTGTATTCACCATATTGTCCTTTATCATGTCGGCGGGTCTTGACGCCGGCCTGTACAGGGAGCTTCAGATAGAGTACGAGATAGCCTCTTATGCAGGGGTCGACCAGGTTCTGCTGGACAGGGCGACGGTGGCGCTTATCGACTACATGAACGGCGATAGGGACGATATCGTTGTAAAGACGGACGAGGGGGACGGCCATGAGCTGTTCAATGTCCGGGAAAAAACCCATATGGAAGATGTGAAGCAATTATTTGAACTTGGAAGGACGATAAAACCCGTTATCGCCGTTTTGCTTGTCCTGATGCTTATATTCATGTTGATAAGTTCAAAGCAAAGCATGAAAAGACATTTTCTTAGAACATGCGCCATATCCCTCGCATGCATACTGGGAGCGTGGATTATCATGGCGATTCTCGCAGCTATCGATTTTACGGCTTTTTGGACTGCTTTCCATAGGATTTTCTTCAATAATGATTTGTGGCTGCTAAACCCCTCTACGGATTTTTTGATAAGGATGATGCCGCAGCGGTTTTTCGTGGGCATGGTGACACATATAATGAAGGGTTTCTTTTTGACATATGGCGCAATGCTTGTGTTCTCCGCGCTGGGGCATGTGCTTGTTAACATACAAAAAAGGAAGGATGGCAAATGAAAAACATCAGTGTCATGGGATGCGGATATGTGGGCCTCGTATCGGGTGCCGGACTGGCTCATACGGGAAATACCGTTACCTGTATAGATATAGATGACGAAAGGATAAAAAGCCTTAAGAATCTGAAAATGCCTTTTTACGAACCGGGACTGCAGGAGCTGGTTGAAAAGTGCATTGAAGAAGGCAGGTTGTTTTTTGAGAAGGACCTGAAAAAGGGGATTGTAAATGCCGACATCGTCATGCTTGCCGTCCAGACGCCCCAATCCGATGAGGGGAGAGCGGACCTCAAACACCTTTATTCGGCCGTGAAGGAGCTTGCGGAAAATATGGACACGCCCGTACCGGTGATAATCAAATCGACTGTCCCGGTAGGCACGGCGAAGGAGGTCGGAAGAATTATAAATTCAATCCTGAAGTTCGAAGGGGTTGAAAAGGAGGTCGATGTCATTTCAAACCCGGAATTCCTCCGGGAGGGATGCGCAGTCGACACTTTTTTAAATCCCGACAGGATAGTTGTCGGATATGGGGGCGATCCGGAGGTCAAGGCTGTGATGGAGGATGTATACGGCGCATTTATAAAGAAGGGTATACCCATGGTGTTTTGTTCCAACGAAACGGCGGAAATCATAAAATATGCCGCAAATTCATTGTTGGCTGTCAAGATATCCTTCATAAATCAGATTGCCTTGCTATGCGGGAAAACCGGTGCCGATATAGAAACGGTTTCAAAAGCGGTCGGCATGGATAAGCGGATAAATCCCGATTTTCTCAATCCCGGACCCGGATACGGCGGGAGCTGTTTCCCGAAAGACACAAGAGCCATTGTCAAGGCGGCCGAAGACCTGGGAGTCGACCTTTCCGTCATAATGGCGGCGGACGAGGCCAATGAAAGACATAAGGTCATATTGGCTGAAAAAATCGTGGAGGAACTTGAAAAAGCCGACGGCGACACCGTAGCCGTATGGGGGCTCGCATTCAAAGCGGGCACCGGGGACATAAGGAACTCCCCGGCTCTGGCGATAATAGAAAAGCTTTTCAAGGAAGGCAGTACAGTAAAGGCATACGACCCAAAGGCAAATGGCGAGGCGTCTGAATATTTTAAGGAACACAATGTCAAAATAGAAATATGCGACGACATGATGACAGCTGTCAATGACTGCGACTGCCTTGTGGTCCTTACGGAATGGGCGTGTTTCAAGGAGGCGGATATGACACAAGTTAAAGCGAAAATGAGACCATCGCTGCTCTTCGACCTTAGGAACCTGTTTGAAAGGGAGGATATGGAAAAGAAGGGGTTTACATACCACGGAGTGGGAAGATAGGGCATGAAGTATATTGATTTGGCGGAAAAATATAATCAGAACACTGCCGGAGACATCATAGGTGTCAAAGTGAACAACGAGCTTAAAAGCCTTGATGAGGCTTTTAAGGAGGGGGAGGATTTTGAATTCATCGACACCACCACCCTGGAGGGCATAAGGATATACCGGGACACGCTCAAGTTCATATTGGTAAAAGCGGTAAGGGACCTGTTCCCCGACAGCAGTCTCAGAATAAGATATTCTGTTAATAAAGGCGCTTTTTGTCAGATAGTCGGCAAAAACACCGATGAAGATGATATCAACCGTATACGGGACAGGATGGAATACCTCGTCAAAGGGAGATATCCCATAAAAAAAGATGAATATGACATTGAACAGGCTATCAAGATAGTCTGCAACTCGGGAAGGGATGACCTTAAATCCATATTCCGGATGAAACCGGATGAAAATGTAATCCTATATTCCCTCGGAGGGGTGTATGACTATTTTCATGGAATTCTTGCCCCCGATACGGGATACGCTGATATTTTCGACCTTAAAAATCTCCCGAACGGTTTCCTGCTGCTCTATCCGACCAGGTTCAACCCGGGAACCCTTCCCGAATGGAAGGAGCAGAAAAAACTTGCAGCCGCATTCGAGGAATTCAGGCTCTGGGGGCAGGTGATAGGCGTAGATACGATCGGGGACCTGAATAAGATAGTTCAAAAAGGTGAGCTCGGCGATATCATCAGGATCTCAGAAGCCCTTCAAGAAAAGAAAATCGGATACATTGCCGATAGGATAAAAAAGGACGGCAAGAGTTTCATTTTCATAGCCGGACCTTCTTCATCGGGCAAGACCACGTTTTCAAAAAGGCTTTCCATACATCTGCGCGCCGTGGGGTTGAAAGCCCATCCCATTTCATTGGACAGCTACTACAGGGGTTCCGGAATACCTTTAAATGTAAACGGAGACAAGGATTATGAAGCGCCCGAAGCTCTGGATATGGACAGATTCAACCGGGACATGCATTCGCTGCAGGAAGAAGGCGCGGCGGACATCCCCGTTTACGACTTTCACACGGAAAGCAGAAAAAGCTACAGGCGGATGGTGATGGAAGAAGAAGGCGTTGTCATTGTTGAAGGCATACACGGCATAAATCCCAGGTTCAGCCTCGGCGTCGACAAGAGAAAGGCCCACAAGCTCTATATAAGCGCCTTGACATCGATAAACATGGACGACCATAACAGGCTTTCGACAACCGATGCGAGGCTTTTTAGGAGAATTGTAAGGGATTTCAGATACAGGGGGGCGAGCGCGGAAAGGACCCTGGGGATGTGGAATGATGTAAGGCGCGGCGAGGACCGCTACATTTTCCCTTTCCAGGAGGAGGCGGATGAGATATTCAACAGCGCGCTTATCTATGAACACAACATACTGAGAAAATATGCCGTGCCCATACTGGAGCAGGTGCCCGAGGAAAGTGAATATTCCTATCTGGCCAAAAGGCTTATGGATGTACTCCTGTTTTTCGTAGAGGCGGAGGATTCCGAGATTCCCAACACATCCATTTTGAGGGAGTTCATCGGCGGTTCGGTTTTGGAATATTAGGTCGGCGAAAGGAGTGGTTTGGTGAATTATTTGATAGGTGTTGACATAGGCACATCGGGAACAAAAACCGTTTTATTCGATATAGGGGGGGACATCGTTGCATCCTCAACGGAGGAGTATCCCATGTATCAGCCCAAAATAGGATGGGCGGAACAGGATCCGGCACACTGGTGGAAGGCTGTCTGCGCAAGCGTTTCAAAAGCTATTGAAAAAAGCGGCATAGACCCCGCGGATATAAAAGGTGTGGGGCTTTCGGGCCAGATGCACGGACTGGTGATGCTTGACGATGAAAACAAAGTCATAAGGAATTCCATAATCTGGTGCGATCAGAGAAGCGGGAAGGAATGCGCGGAGATAACCCGACGGGTCGGGGAACAAAGACTACTGGAAATAACTGCAAATCCGGCGCTTACGGGATTCACCGCCTCAAAACTCCTCTGGGTGCGAAACAACGAACCGGAAAATTACAAAAAAATAAAAAAAGTGATGCTCCCCAAGGATTACATAAGGTTCATGCTCACAGGGGAATTCGCCACCGAGGTGTCCGACGCAAGCGGCATGCAGTTTCTGGATATAAGGAACCGTTGTTGGAGCGAGGAAGTTCTTGAAAAACTTGAAATAGACGAAAAATGGCTGTGCAAAGTGTATGAATCCTGTGAAGCCACAGGTCGCGTGACCGCCGGGGCGGCGGGACTTACGGGGCTGCCCGAAGGGACGGTTGTCGCGGGAGGCGCGGGCGACCAGGCCGCCGGAGCAGTGGGCAACGGCATAGTGAAAAAGGGAGTGGTTTCATCCACCATAGGCACCAGCGGTGTGGTTTTCGTCCATATGGACAAGATGGAAGTGGATATGAAGGGGCGGGTCCACACCTTCTGCCATGCCGTTCCGGACTGCTGGCATGTAATGGGGGTCACACAGGGTGCCGGATTGTCGCTCAAATGGTTCCGTGATAATTTCTGTATTGAAGAAAAGAGGACCGGTGAATTGATGGGGGTGGACCCTTATGTGCTAATGGACCGGGAGGCCAAAACTATTGAAGCCGGATCAAACGGGATCTTATATCTTCCGTATCTGATGGGAGAAAGGACGCCGCACCTGGATCCGGATGCAAGAGGGGTCTTCTTCGGACTGAGCGCAGCCCATACGAAAGCCCATATGATAAGGGCGGTCATGGAAGGCGTGGTATACAGCCTAAGGGACTGCCTTGGCATAATACGCGAAATGGGAATAGAGGAAACCGAGGTCAGGGCGTCGGGAGGCGGAGGAAGAAGCAGGCTTTGGAGACAGATGCAGGCGGACATGTTCAAAACCCCGATCCGCACGGTCAAATCGAGTGAAGGTCCCGCTCTGGGCGCGGCCATACTGGCGGGTGTCGCGGCAGGCGTTTACAAAGACGTGCAGTCGGCCTGTGAAGATATCGTCAAGGTCAAGGATGAAATCGAGCCGGATTCGGATACCGGCGCCGCTTATGACGGATATTATGAAATATTCAAAAACCTATATATTGACCTGAAAAAGGAATATAAGAACCTAAGTGCAATAATGGAGGGAAAATGAAGCTTACAACATTTGACGAAAAAGGCAACTTCTATAAAGGGAATATCCACACCCACACGTCGATATCCGAC
>CAZWVS010000151.1:0-5226 GCA_964636935.1 uncultured Clostridiaceae bacterium | reverse complement strand
AGCGACATCTCGAATATAATGAAATCGATAAACATAAGCCTTGTGATGCATTTAAATGACGGGGAAAAAATATTTGGCGAGCGGTATAAAAGCACTTTAATAAAAAACATAGATGAATTCAGAACAATTTATTTCACCTTTAACGAGCATTGCAACTGCGGCGACGGGACCCAGGAGATTTTCAAACCTTTGATAGATAATGATATTTATTTCACCCCTCCGGGAAGCAACCGTGAAAACGTACTCCTGTGGGATCGGACGACCGATAAGTTCTGTCTTGAGAAAAATCCAATGTGCAAAGATACACAAAATTGCATAAAAACCCTGGAGCAGGGTAAGAAATTGTTAGAAAAATCAGCCAAGAACCATGACATGGCTGTCGCGGAACTGCTGAACAACAGAAAACTTAGGAATGATTTGCTTCTCCGGTTTAGAAGAATATCAACTCTTTCACTTCGTGAATTAGGCGAATTGTTCGGAGGGCTGAGCGAATCGGCAGTGTGTAAAATAATATCAAGAAATAGTGAGAGGTAGTAAAATGGACTTTGGACTTGACCTTAATCTTAATTTAATTGAAAAAAAGGAGTGGCCGGCACCGGACCCTGACAAAGTGTACGACATAGTCATCGTAGGCGGCGGTTCAGCCGGTCTTAACGCAGCCTTATATGCAAAACGCAAGGGCCTTGAACCCATGATTATTGCCGGCAGGCTCGGCGGTCAGGTGCTCGATACCACAAACATCGAAAATTATCTCGGTTGCAAAAATATTTCCGGCGAGGAGTTGATCGGCAGATTTGAAGATCATGTAAGGGATTATGAAATCCCCATGGTTGATGACGTGCGCGCCACTTCGGTGAATGACGGACAAATCAAGGAAGTGGTCTGTGACAACGGTTACTCATACAGGGCCTATGCCCTCATTGTTGCGACAGGTAGTCGCCCAAGGCTTTTGGATTTGCCCGGCGAAAAGGAATATTTCGGCAAGGGCATCACATATTGCGCCATCTGCGACGGCCCCTTATTTAAAGGCAGGGATGTAATTGTTGCAGGCGGAGGCGATTCCGCGGCGGAGGCCGCCATAGACCTTGCAAGGATAGCCAAATCTGTCAAGGTTGTGCAAAGGAGCGTTTTCCGGGCTAATAGGATTTCCGTCGATAAGCTTCAATCCCTGGACAATGTCGAGATATATCTCAACACTCAGATAACGGAGATAAAAGGCGACGGAGACAGGCTAACCCACGTAAAGGTGCTTGACAAAACGGAAAACCGTCTATTCGACATCGAAGGCGAAGGCCTGTTTGTGGAAGTGGGTTCAATTCCTTTAAGTGATTTTGTCAAAGGCTTGGTGGAATTGAATGACGTAGGTGAAATAATAGTGAATCAGAATGCCGAAACAAACACAGCGGGTGTTTTTGCCGCAGGTGATGTGACGGCTTCATCATATAAACAGATTATCATTGCAGCAGCTGAAGGCGCTAAAGCGGCTTTAAGCGCCAGTGATTATTTGAATAAAGTTAAAACTAAAATTTTAGGAGGAAGAAATGGCATTTTTAAATGAGGATATCAGGAAACAGCTTTCCGGAATATTCGACCAGATGAAAAACAAAGTACAGATTGCAATGTTTCTAAGCGAAACGGACTGCGAAACCTGTGAGGATACAAAGGGGTATGTCGGCGAAATCGCTGATGTTTCTGATAAGCTTTCGCTCACCCTTTACGACCTGGAGGCAGATTCAGGCAAGGCTAAGGAACTGGGAGTGGACAAGGTTCCGGCGATTATCCTGCTTGACAAGGACGGAAATGACAAAGGGGTGAGATTCTTCGGAATCCCTGCAGGCCATGAAGTAAATTCATTCATAGGCGGCATACTTGAGATGTCCGGTTCCGGACAGGAACTTCCGGAGGAGATGAAAGCAAAAGTTGATAAAATCGACAAAAAAGTGAATATCAAGGTTTTCATAACCCTTGGATGCCCCCACTGCCCCGGTGCGGTGCTGAAGGCTCACAAGCTGGCTATGGAGAATCCGAACATAACTGCTGAAATGATTGAAGCAAACACATTTGAGGATCTTTCACGCAAGTTCGGAGTGAGCGGAGTACCCAAGATTGTTTTCAACGACGGGCCCGACCTTCTCGGTGATCAGCCGTTGGATGCTTTCTTACAAGCAATCGAGAATTTGTAAAACAAATTAAAAAACCGTCGGTTCAGACCGGCGGTTTTTTTTGTGGACAAATTTCCTTAGTCCATTTCTTCAATTTCCTCTTCGACTTCCTCGGCGCCTTCATCGTAGAATTCCTGCTCCTCCGGCTCCAGTTCCTTCAAAAGTCTTAGGAATTCACCTGCGTGAACCCTCTCCTCGTCGGCAATATCCTTGAGGACTTCAATGGCAAGTTTGTTGTCTGTTGATTCCGCCAACTGCATATAAAGCTGTATCGCTTCATATTCTGCGGCTATCATGAATCTTATTGCCCTTACCAATTCCTGTTCGGTCAATTTCCGGTCATTTGCAAGACCTGAAAACGCATGTCCAAAATCCGGCATATTCAATACTCCTTTCTAGTAATATAGATATATTTTTTATATATATAATATACATCAAACGCATAAATTTCTCAAATATTGACTGGTTTGCCCCGGGCATCTGGTCGACTGTTTGCCTCGGGCATTTGGTCGACTGTTTGCCCCGGAGCAGATTTCGGTGGATTGAATATATAGGTCAGTCAGCTGATTTGAACTCTTCTGACAGGGTCTTGAACAACTCCTTGACCGAAACTATTTTGTCTGTCCTATAGGCGTTTGTTCCCGCAAAGGCGAATCCGTTCACCAAATTTCCGCGTTGAGCGTTAATTAAAGCAGATGCTATGCAGTACGGACTGCTTTGCAGCTTGCATGTTTTTATGCAGTGCCACGGACACGAACCCGGTTTCCTGTTTCCCTGCTCCGCCTGTTCCAGGAATGTGTTTCCAATCGCCCTGCCCGGCATCCCCACCGGACTTTTAATAATTTTAATATCTTCCTTTTTACAATCCAGATAAGCCTGTTTGAATTCGGTTGATGCGTCACATTCGTCCGTTGTCACGAAACGGGTGGCCATCTGCACCCCTGAGGCACCCATATCTAAAAAACGCTTTATATCTTTTCCTGTGTAAATCCCACCCGCTGCAATTACCGGTATCGGTTTCCCCGAAGGCGTAATATGCTTTTTCAAACCTGCGATTACTTCTTTAACAAGCCTTCCCAGTTCATAATCCGGATTGCCGAGTTGTTCTTCGCTAAATCCGAGATGTCCTCCCGCCTTCGGGCCTTCCACCACGAACGCATCCGGGGTATAGTTGAATTTCGATATCCATCTCTTCGCTATAAGAACAGCGGCACGCGCGGAAGATACTATGGGGACAAGTTTTGTCTTATACGGTTTTTTCAAATATGAGGGAAGGTCAAGCGGAAGTCCCGCTCCCGCAAAAATGATATCGATTCCCTCTTCCACGGATGTCTTAACCATTTCCCCGAAATTGGACAACGCTGTCATTATGTTGACTCCCAGTATCCCCTGTGTGAGTTCTCTTGCCTTTGAAATTTCACTTTTCAATGCTTCTACACATGCCTTGCCGAAATCTTTTGCCGACATGAAATCCATCATACCTATTCCAGCGGCGGAGATGACTCCTACTCCACCTTCATTTGCAACAGCTGAAGCAAGCCCGCTCATTGATATCCCTATTCCCATGCCTCCTTGGATTACGGGTATCCGGACTTTAATATTCCCTATTTCCAAATCATTACAATTCCATTTATCCATTTGATTGCCCTTTCGCGGAACAATTAAAACCGCATTCCTAATCATTTAATATGTTTTTTCACAGCTCATTATAACACCTGATGATAAAATTGGAATGTTACCTGAACAACCCTTTTGATACCATATGCCTTGTCATTCAGACCCGGTTTTCACTCGGATTCCGCCTTGGGGCTTTTGGTTAATCGTTTGCCTCGGGCATTTGGTCGACTGTTTGCCTAAGGCATTTGTGTGTTGGCCCCGAAAAAAAAGCTGCTGGTAAAAGAAAAGAAATATAGATACAGTCGCCGATGCGGTTATAATGAACTTAGGCTGTTTGGCTGGATTAATTCGTCGGTTAGACTACTCCGCTTTTCTGATATAATATAAAATCCAAACAGGAGGAAACGCAATGAAAGGAAAACTTCAAAACGCCCATTCCCTGTCAATAGATGACATCTTATCCATAGCAAAAACTGATATGGAAAACGGTTTGAGCGGTGAAGAAGCTGAAAAGAGGCTTAATGAACACGGTCCCAACTCATTGGACTCCGGTGAAAAAGTCTCGGCATGGAAAATACTCCTTCGCAATGTAAACAATATTATTGTATATCTTCTCGTGATCGCTTCCACAGTGGCTTTCATAATGGATGACACCGTTGAAGGTTTTGCAGTGATCGTCGCAATACTTATAGCCGTAGTCTCCGGTTTCATATCCGAGTACAAGGCGGAAAAATCCGTTGAATCCCTTAAAAACATGGTAAAACACACATCCAAGGTGAAAAGGAACGGCAAGCTTAAGGAAGTCGACTCTTCACAGCTGGTCCCGGGAGATTTGATTTTCATAGAAGAAGGCGATTCCATATCGGCTGACGGCAGAATCATCGAAAGCAAAAACTTCTCCGCAGTGGAATCCGCCCTTACAGGCGAATCCGAATCCTCTGAAAAAACCCATGACTTCATCGCGGATGTCAAGACAGGCATCGGCGACAGGAAAAACATGGTGTTCACCGGCACTGCCGCGGCAAGAGGGAACGCATACGCAATAGTGACTTCAACAGGCATGTCCACCGAAATCGGCAAGATAAGCGACATGATCAAATCCTCCGAGAAAACACCCACCCCTCTTGAAGAACAGCTCGACCGTCTGGGGAAGGCTTTGATAATTTTTGCGGGAATCGTCGCAGTCCTGGTCACCGTGCTTGGAATCCTGACAGGAAAAGACACCTACGACATGATAAAAATCGGCATAATCCTCGCCATTGCCGCAGTGCCGGAGGCCCTTCCGGCGGTATCCACCATAACCCTTGCCATAGGGATGCGCACAATGGTTGCGCACAACGCTCTTGTGAAAAGCCTCCCGGCGGTCGAAACCCTGGGTTCGACAACGGTCATATGCACCGACAAAACCGGGACACTTACAGAAAACCAGATGACTGTACGCAAATTA
>CAZWVS010000150.1:2801-5265 GCA_964636935.1 uncultured Clostridiaceae bacterium | reverse complement strand
CAAGCAGGGCACCTATTGTGTTCGCCCCTATGCCGGAATACCGTCCAAGTATCTTCCTGGTTCTTTCAGGTGGAAAATGGCTTTGTATATATGACACTGCAAATATGAGCACTGAAAGCAATATGAAAATCTTAATCACATCATATATGAAAAAGTGTATGCTCCCACCCAGCCTTTGAGCCGTATCCAACCCGAAAACATCTTCAACCAGAAGTGTTATAAGCTTATGAAGCCACTCCATTTTAAGCAGCTGGTTGTTCATCCATTCAAATACTATCAATTATCTTGTCCTCCCTTGTTGTTTCAGCCGTGTCGAACCAGCCTTTTGTTTTATTGGCAATCCTTACAAGGGCAAGCATGACAGGGACTTCGACTAGCACACCCACAATGGTAACAAGTGTCGCAGGGGAACTCAATCCGAATACGGATATGGCTACGGCGACAGCCAGTTCGAAAAAGTTGCTCGCACCTATCATTGCCCCGGGCGATGCGACATCATGTCGAAGCTTCCATGCCTTGGCCCACATATATGCTATGAAAAATATTAAAAATGTCTGTATTGTCAACGGTACCGCTATCAGCAGTATGTCGGAAGGCTGGTTGACTATCGTTTCCCCCTGGAAAGAGAATATTATTATTAAGGTGAGCAATAACCCGCCTACAGTCACATTGTTGAATTTGGGTATGAACTTTTTTTCAAAATATTCCACACCCCTTTTTGCGCTGATGATAACTCTTGTAAGCCATCCCGCTGTCAACGGTATGACTACAAAAAGAAATACTGAAAGAAATAATGTTCCCCACGGGATTCCGACACCTTCAACCCTGATACCCCCAAACATGAACAACAGCCCTACAATAGGGGTGAAAAACAGAAGTATCAGCAGGTCGTTCGTCGCCACCTGAACCAATGTATATGCCGGATTTCCTTTTGTCAGATGACTCCATACAAACACCATCGCTGTACATGGAGCAGCGCCCAGCAGAATCGCTCCCGCCAGATAAAAACTTGCATTTTCAACGGGAATCAGATTTTTAAATATCACGAAGAAAAACAGATAGGATATGGCAAACATGGTAAACGGCTTGATGAGCCAGTTGGTCAACCAGGTCACCACGAGCCCTTTCGGGTTTTTCCCAACCTGCCTGACGCTTGCGAAATCGACTTTCAACATCATAGGATATATCATCAGCCATATCAAAACGGCCACAGGTATTGACACATTGTAGTATTCGAATTCACCCAAAAGCTCCGGCACTCCGGGCAGCCAGAGGCTTATGGCTATTCCCGCACCCATGCATAATATGACCCAGACCGTTAAATACTTTTCAAAAAATCCAAGACCGGCTGTCTTTTTTTCATCCATATATGTCCTCCTACCGGCATTCAGTCCGACAACTGCCGCATACACAGTCGTCACCGGATTTGAAAATCCAGCCAATGAAATCCAAAACCATGCCCGTCCGCTCTTTGTTCAAAGTATATCTTATCCATGCCCCGTCACGCCGGGCGTCAACAAGACCGCTTTCCGTCAGGATTTTCATATGATATGAAAGGGTCGGCTGCGTTATGTTGAACTTTTCAAGAATCTTGCATGCGCACATTTCCCCACCTGACAGCATGTCTGCAATTCTGAGTCTTGTTTCGTCGGACAATGCCTTCAAAACAGGCACATATTCCGCATAATCGTGTTTCATTTGACCATCTCCCGGTAAATTCATATTGACAAATGTCTATCATATAGACATTTATCTATATCAGTATAATCAAACACACCCCCGCCGTCAACCCGCAAAAGGCACATAAATTGTTTTTAACATATATTTAACAAGCCGAAAGGCGAATTATTCAGTTATCTGCCTTTTATCCAGTTTGGATCCAGCTATCAAAAGCGACAATGCAAACGCAAGAATCAGCAGTGCCGGCAATGTAAAGTCAACCGATGCATTAGTGGGTGGGTTTGGCACCTCCTCACCTTCCATAATGACAGTCTCCCCTTCCTCAAATGCTCCGCTTCTAAAAGTTGTGGTAGTGTGATTGCCGGACTCGTCCCTTACGCTTATTTCATAAGTGGCGGCGTTTTGCAATATATTTTCCGGATCATCCCATAAATATGTGTTGAAAATGACTGTGCCGAATTCCCCGAAACCGCCTCCTGACTTCATGTCATCCTGATGAAGTATTTTACCCGAAGAATTCCTAATGATGATTTCCGGATTCTCTTTAACATCAAATCCAATATCCTCAACATAAGCCCCTATTCTTCTGGGGAGCTCTATCTCCATATGATCGACCTCGGGCGGGCAGCAGATTTTACTGTCCGGATTGTCGGTTCTGCTTTTTAAGTATACCGTTTCTATGAATTTATCATTATAGCTTAAATCGTTGTATGCCCGGACCAATTGGTCCCATGTCTTGTCTTCCGCCGAATTGAAGAACTCCATTCTTTCATAGACATTGTCA
>CAZWVS010000150.1:0-2759 GCA_964636935.1 uncultured Clostridiaceae bacterium | reverse complement strand
CCCGAATAGGTTTTGTTATACACGAAATTGGTCATTATCTCGAGATTGAAATCCGGTTTGAAATTTCGCTTTTCAAAAACCAGTTTCCCCTCGCTGTAGGTGAAATCGGCTATTGATGTGTAGTTGTACATCTTTATCCCCCAGGGCTCGACTTCGCTCATGTCGAACGTCACTTTTGAATGGTCTATATTCCCGTTCCACGTCGCCCCTGTTTCAAGGATGTAACCGACACTGACAGAGCCTTCCGAAAAAGCCGTGAAATTGACATCGTACGTGTGGTTCAGGGTAAGTGTCTGCCCCTGCTCAAACGGGACTTCAAACACATACCAGTATGGGTATGCGGCAAAATCGCCCTCCAGTGTACTACCCTCCACCCTATGGACTTCAATATACCCATCCCCTATTGCCGCGGTAAAATTCTTAAGGCTTACATTCTCTTCCGTCGTCAGGGCTTCAGAATCGATATTGAGAGTGGCGGGAAACCCCATCAGGACGTTATTTGCCCCGCCTTCGTTTCTGAAAATAAATTCACAGGAAACTTCACCTGTTGCCGAAGCGCTATTGTATTTGATGTATATATCCTCGGACACCATCCTCACATCAGTGCTCTGCAAAGGATAAACGGTTTCACCCATCCGTCCAAGAGAAGCATCATTCGCTCCCGCAGGCAAACTGAATAAAAATGAAACCGACAAACCCAAAACCAACCCGAATATTGTTTTTCGCATGAAATACCTCCACTGTCCAAGGCTTTTATATCGTTATATATATTATAACGCAAAAATCAGCTTTTTGTTCCATTGCCGTCTCACCCACTGGTTGACCGTTTGCCTCGGGCATTTGGTTGACCATCTGCCTAATGGTGTATCAACGAGACAAATGAAAGACATCACACGGCAGCTGTGCGGCAATGAGTCTTCTAAATCAACGGTATCGGTGCTATATGCAGGCCTGGATACTATCGCGGCTTAATTCATGAATAGATCTCTTGAAAGGAATTATCCCTTTGTAATTGTGGACGCCCTCTATACAAGTGTCAAGGAAAGACTGAGAACATCAAATTGCATTGAACGACTCAATGAGAAAATAGGAAGACATGAATGAGTGATCAGCATATTCCAGAATGAACCATCAATAATCAGAATTTTAGGAGCGTTGCTGATGGAACAACACGAAAAACGGATAAGCGGCAAAAATATTTCAATATGTACGAATATAATGAGCAAATAAAAAACCGGCCGTTGATCTTGAACCCCAGGGAGGGCGTTGCAACATAAAATTTTAACCGGAGGGAATTTACACACAATTATGGACCTGACTTTTTTGTTTACAGTTTTGTAAAAATTCTCTATTTTGCCCGTATGCTTCTTTCTAAATCTTGATTCACCTATGCCCAATTTTTATTATATTGATATAATATGAAAATTCAATTAAATATATTTAATCGGATTTTAACGGGTATCGTAACTTTTTTAGTAAAATTTACAATAGCATTGATTTATGTGGGTACCCGATCGTATATTCAATCTGCCTTAGGATTTTCGTCGCCCGTTTGCCTTAGGCAAAACGGCGACGAAAATACCAGGGCCGGGATGCTTGGGCTTCAGGTGTTCTGCTCGTAGAAGTATTCGTCAACGCCTTTGTGCTTTATCAAAAGTATTGCGGTCGCAAGGAAACATACGAGGCTTAAAACACGGAACCCAGCAAACCAGGTCGATTTCTTCTCCAGGTTGCCCGTCTTGCATCGCTTTTCATCCCTTTTGTCCATTTCCTCCAGGATTCTCTCCCGTTCGCTTTGTGTCGGGTTTCCCATATCCCCCCGTTTTTTGCCTGAATCAGTATGTCTTGCCGTTTTCGACATAACGGTATGCGGCGAACACCTTGTTGAAGTAGTTGTCGGGAACCATCATTGCGTCGTCCTCGGTGTTTATGCCTACTCCCGACATGAGATGCAGTTTCCGTGTCGCGTTCCCGTAGAAGCCGTATGCCGGCACTTCCAGTTTCACCGTGACGGCGCTGTCGGCGGAATTCCGGTCCGTCTGCGTGGTTTCGGAACGTATGCCTGCAAGGCTGCCTCTTTCATTGTAGAAAACCGCAAGCCCCGTCCTTGAATTAATAACGTCTTCGTCGTTGCTTTCAAAAGAGCACCTGTAGTTGAAATCCACCACATCCCCAGGATAAAGCCTTTCGGGAAGGTCGCTCCACTCCATGTGATGCGTGGACTTCTCGACTTCCCCGTCTGAATAGCTCCAGATCGATGATATATCATATTTCAATTTGTCATATTCTCCGTAAACTCTGACATCGGCGCTCCTGTTCCCGACGTTTTCCTTGCTGGTGTCGTCAAATTGGCGGGGTTCGGGATATTCATATTCGATTCTTTCCCAATATCCCTCGGTCCCCAATTTGACCACATAGCTGCCTTCGACAATTATGCTTTCATCCTGTCTATGCACACCCCGGACAAGATATGTTCCCGGCACCATCGCCACCATGTTGCCCGGCGATCCCGTCTTATCCTTGACAACATATTCCTGTCCGGTAGCCTCCTTGTATGCCTTCATCGTCTGGTCGTCTGCGGGTTTTACAGTCCAGGTGAAGTAGTTTGCCTGGCTGGAATTTTCAATGGTCACATGCAACTGCTCATATGGAAGATAGTAATCCTTGTCGAAAATCAGGCGGGGCGAGTTATCCCCCGGGGTCGCCGTGGGCTGTTGCAAGGGTGGAGGTGTCTGCGACTGTGCTTCTTTCGCCTCGAC
>CAZWVS010000149.1:0-5273 GCA_964636935.1 uncultured Clostridiaceae bacterium | reverse complement strand
CATAGTTGAAATCGAATGAATAAGTCATCCGGGTAACCCTTTTCGCTTCGGATGTCCCTTCCTCCGGCGGCAGCAGCTCCGTCTTCACATCATCGCTTTCAGAAAAGCGCACTGCAAAGGATTCGGGCCATTTGTCTTTTCTAAAAACATTTGTCCACGTAGGCCTTGCATTCATTGGATTGGTATAAACCTCGGATTCCGTCCCCCGCCATTTCAGCTTGGCCTCTTCATACGGGACAAGTATGACAGCAAGAATAGAGGTTATTACAAGAATGGCTATTATTACAAGCCCCACTACGGCTGTTGGGAAATTCTTCAATTCTTTAAATACACTTTTCAATCTTCTCATATTCTAACTCCCGGTACTGTTTTTAGATCCGACTTTAACCCTCGGATCAACTAATGCATATACAAAATCAAGTATGAAGACCGTTGCCGCCAGCAGATATGCATATATTATGGTAGCCCCTACAATTACAGCGGTATCTGTCATTCCTATGGCTCTGAATAGCAATCTTCCGATACCGGGCCACAGGAATACCGTCTCGGTTATCAAGGCCCCCTGCCACATGGCTATCAACATTAGGGTGAAGCTTGTTATAATCATCGGTAGGGTGGGTCTTAGTATATATCTGCGCCTTATCCTTCTGTCGGACAAGCCTTTCGCTTTCGCCATTTCCACGTAATCCTCGCTTGAATAAATCATGAAGAATGTCCGCCAGTTGTAAACCCTCGCAGGAAATGCGCTTATTATTAGGGCGGCCGCAGGCAGGGTCATGTGCTTTAACACATCAAGTATGTATTGACCGGTTGTTTCGGGCGGTGGTGTGCCGATCATACCCCCGAAAGGCAGGATTTTTAAAACCGCAGCGAATATCATTATGAAAAATATACCGTAAAACCACGGCGGCAGGGCGGACATCGGCGAGGCTGTGATGAAGAACTTGTCCCAGAAAGAACCGTATTTTCTGGACAACACCAGGGCCACACCGATGGATACGAAAAACAAAAGGAAGTTTGACGTACCCATCAGGAGAAGGGTGGACGGCAGCCGCTCCAGTATGATCAGCCTCACGGTCCTTGAACCGCTGTCGCTCGACATATATACCGCCTGTCCAAGATCAAGTTTTAGCGCGTTAATCAAAAATCTGAAGCTTCTTATTACGAAGGGCTGATCCAAACCCAGCCTTTTCTCCTCGTTCGCAACCCTTGCCGCCATATAATCGGCCTTGGCCTCCGGCGCCATCATCTGGTAATTTTCATCATTTCTAAGTCGGCCGGCGATTTCCTCCCTTATCTGTCCTTTCATGATCTGATCGACGTAGCCTCCCATGTTGGCTATCATAATCGTAAGATAAACACCAATAGCAACAGTTATGAAAAGGGCGATCAACCTGAAAGCCGTATACTTTAAAACCCTTAGTACCGCTGAATCTTTTTTACTTTTTTTAACTCTTGCTACAGGTGTTTTTACGTTTTGTTCCATTTCCCCTACCTCTTATTATTATGAAAAAAAGGGGGGCAAGGCCTTTGTACCTTGCCCCACACTTTAATCTTTTTTATACTTTTTCCTCAACGGAAATTATTCCGTTACAAATTCCCAAACCGCAAAGGACGGTATGCTAACAGGTATTGCGACAACCGCAATCTCGAGTTTGCATGCTCCGGTTCCCAGGGCGGCTGTTTCGGCTTCGGTCACTTCAACCTTGTATTCGCCGTCTTTTACCATTTCTGCTTCGCCTACCGAGGATACGGCACCGGTTGAATCGTAAAGCAGATACTTGACTTCAATTATTTCATCAGCGGGGTACGCCGCACCCTTGTATGTCACATCGACATCGAAGGTTGCCTTCGCTCCCGAGCTGATGCTTGTTTTTCCGTCAATCTCCACTGTCGCCATCTTGGGTTCTGAAACTTCGGACCATTTGTCTGAATAATCCACAAAGTCAGGGTTGGTAACCAGTGTCAGTGTGTTTTCAACAGGCAGTACTTTATCAAGCACATAAGGACCGGTTCCAATATAGAAATGCCCTTTGTCCGCATAGAAGCTGCTTAGATTCTGATATCTTTCAGCTGCTTCATCGGCAGTTATATATGCTCCAAGTGTGGGTTCATAAGGAATGTATTTGTCTGTCAATGCCGTAATATTGTGTTTTTCCAGAATCTCAAGGCTTGGTCCGCCGATGTAGCTCATCCACTCGATTTCGTTTGCTGTGGCTTTGTCGGCCGAGTATGCCAGTTCTCCCGCTGCGTCGGCAAGGTTGCTTATGGCTATCTGATGCCATCCGGCGTTTCCGTAACCGTAATCAGGCCAGAAAGCCGCCACGTTGTATTCCGCATCCATGTAATATGTATCGGAATAATACTCTATCGTAAGAGGATCAAC
This sequence comes from uncultured Clostridiaceae bacterium, assembly GCA_964636935.1. GTDB lineage: Bacteria > Bacillota > Clostridia > DUPQ01 > DUPQ01 > JAFGQE01. The sequence goes on along the minus strand of CAZWVS010000149.1, from coordinate 2,887 downwards.
GCTTGTTACCTTCATCCCCTTGAATGTGGACTTGAAGGATTCGACGCTTGAAGCCATGGCTTCGTCATAAATGGCCGAGCCTTCCATTCCAACGTCAAATGTCATTATCATGCCCATCACGAAGTCCGCAGGGGACATGCTGCTTCCGTCATGCCATTTTACAGTTTCAAAGAAATCGGCGGGATAATATACTGTGGATTTGCGTTTCGCTGTAAGTCCTTCAGGATGGACGTCGCCTACATTCTTGAACACCTGGTTCTCGACATCCCAGTCAATCCATGCATCCGTGGGAACCGTTATGGTTTCTTCGAAAGAAAGATCGATCCAGTCGGATGACTTGACAACAGGAAGTCCCTGCTCGACAACTATTTCAGCCCTGTCTATCCTCTGTTTCATCGGAAGTCCGGAGAACGGGTTCATCAGTGTTGCATAATCCTGTGTGAAGTTCTGCCACTGGTGGTCGTATGTCCAGTTTGATCCGCCTACCGGGTTAACCGGGTCTATGAACAGATCCGAGGTCCCCCAGTTCATGTTTCCGCCTTCCTGCTCTTTAAATCTGAGTGTGAAAGGAGTCATGGAACTGACGTCGACACCTGCTGCAAGGTCGTATGATGTGATTACGTCGCTGTCCCAGAAGCTGTAGCTTGCACCGTCTATCAGCCAGATCCTGTATGCCGCTTCAGCGGTTTTAAGCATCGCTGTTTCAAACAGTTCCGCACGTTCTTCAAGAGTCGAGAATGTATTGTTTGCAAGCGCTTCACACACTTCATATGTCTCGTCATCCAGTTCATATGCCTGCCACAGCGCTGTGAATCCATAAACCGAAGCCGGTGAATAGAAGAACTGGAAGTTGTCGCCTACGTCCCTGTCTATTGCCGTCGCGCTCCATGCGCCTGTATAAATGTGCCACAATCCGTCATTGGGGTCTCCGAGCACCCAGATAGGTGAAGCTTCGGAGCCGCTCTTGTACTGACGGTCGACTTTAAACCCTAACGATTCCAGCTGGTCGGCAATATAGTCGCCGATCGGAATACGGGTTTTGTCCGAGTCGTTCCTGATAAGGAATATGAGTTCTACCTGTTCGCCGTCATACATCCACTTGCCGTCTGTCTTTTCGGCGCCTAGGGCTTCCATCTCGGTGGTTATGACCGAATCCGCCTTATCCATGTCATATGCGTATTTGGCTTCGACCCTTCTTGCCACGTCTATGTATTTCGCATAGTCGGGAAGACCTGATGTGATAGGCAGGTATTTGGTGAAGGATCCCCCACCGTATACTTCCTGGTTGATGTAATCCCTGTCGACGAGCCAGTTGAGCGCTTCCCTGATTTTCTGATTGGAAAACGGATTCAACTTGCCGGTTCCGTCAAATGTGGGTCCGACGGGATTCAGCGTCAGTTCATAATATAGTCCGAACTGAGTCGATTTGTCCAGGCCGGCGTTGTTTATGGCTATAAGGTCTTCTTTACTCGAAACGCTGTCGGCATAAAGGTCCAGTGTGCCGGCTTGAATCTGCGTCAAAGCAGAGTCGGAGCTTACAACGGACATGGTGACCTGGTCAAGCCAGCCGCCTTTTCGGTCAGTGGTTGATCCGGGTTCAAATTCTTCTTCTTTTTTACCGCAAGAAGCCAGAACCAGTGAAAATACCAAGACCAAGCTAATTACAATAAATAGCTTCTTTTTCATTTTCTGTATTCCCCCTTGTTAAATTTTTGAAAGCTTTTGCTTTCGTCTTTCTCTATACGTGGATATATCGCAACCCACGTTACAACAATTATATACACTCGATTTATAAAAAACAAGTTTTTTTGTTACCGCCGGAGGGGCTGTGACGACAAAAATGAAATGTTTTTTCAGCCATTTGCGGATTTTGTATCGGCATGTCTCATCCAAGTGTGAATTCCGGCGCTTTTTACATGCGTCGCCTTATGTTTGATTGAACCCCTCCGGACCCTTACAATTGGACGGATATCTCGACCCAGTCCAGTGTCAAACCGCCGCGCAAGGCACATAATTCAATGACCTGATAACCGTTTTTAAAAGCTTCTTCAGGTATCTCCCATGCGAAAAGCGGAGCCTGCGGAACCGGCTTGTCCCTTTCCACTTTCCCCTTGAATCCGCATACGTATGTGTTTACAAAAACTTTCAAATCATCCCGGCTAATATCACATCTCTCTTTAAAGGCAAGTATTGCAATTCTTTTTTCTCCATCCTGCACATTGCCCGTATGGAGCCTGAATCCCTGGAATATGTCTCTTTCAAGCGGCGCCGGGAGTCTTTCGTCGGACATTTTACCTTCGGGCTGCCTGTCGCTGAAAGTCAGGACATGCCGCCTCAACCCTTTATTCATCTCTTCCGGGTCTCCGATGACACGAAGCATCCGTTTGTAGGTTTCTTCGTCATATGCGAATTCCTGACTGTCCATATAGTTGAAAAGGTACACCGCGTCGGCACCCCTGTCCACATACGACTTCGCAGCAGCCTTCATGGTGTCCAAAGAATTAAAAGGAAACCCGTTTTTGCATTTTGGATGGGCATAGGGCCTTAAACATATTTCAATGCATGGTGTAATCTTGCAACCCGTACCCCCGACCTGCCTTTTCCATCTCTCTACGGGTATGTCCGCCTGGCTTGTATGCCAGAAGGGCGAAGGCGCTATATAATCCACATAACCCGCAAGGGCCCAGCCCACCCCGTCCATTCCCATGTCGAAAGCCGTTTCCGGCTGAAGGGGCACCCTTGCACCTATTCCAATCGCATGACCCCTTCTTTTTTCGTATTCATCGGCAAGCAGCCTTGTTTTTTTCATGAATTCATCCAGCACTTCCCTGCCCGCGTCCCCGTATCCCGGCGGGAAGTGGTTTGCAAACCTCATCCAGTCCAGTTC
>CAZWVS010000148.1:0-5307 GCA_964636935.1 uncultured Clostridiaceae bacterium | reverse complement strand
ATATCCCGGCTATAAAGAAAATAAAAAAATCAATATTGAATGTCATAAGTTTAAAAAAGACAAAATGGACTGGATCTCCATTTCAGTGGAGGATATAGGGACCGGGATTGAAGAACGAATAAAAGACCGTATTTTTGATCCTTTTTTCACAACAAAAGAAAAAGACAGGGGCACCGGCCTCGGTCTGTCAATCAGTTATGGAATAATAAAGGAACATAATGGTGAAATACTGGTCGATTCGGTAGAAGGCGAATACACAACTTTCACTGTCCTTCTCCCCTGCGACTATGATTTGGACATTGCCGATTCTGAAAATATTTGAGTTTCCTTTTTAACCATTATAAAACGGTGTCTTTAGAAATCCCGTTTATCATTAAAAGAAGCAGATAGAAACGATAAACTAAGATAAGCGCTGTGATTTATTAAAAACGTAAGTAAAAACAAGATAATAGCAGTAATTTGCTCAAAATATACCAAAAAGCCCGGAATTTCCGGGGTTTTTGGATGAATTTTGGCGGAGAAGGTGGGATTCGAACCCACGCTAGAGTCACCCCTACTAACGATTTAGCAAACCGTCCCCTTCAGCCGACTTGGGTACTTCTCCACGCTTGGCGGAGAGACTGGGATTCGAACCCAGGATAGAGTCACCCCTATGCCGGTTTTCAAGACCGGTGCCTTCAACCAACTCGACCATCTCTCCAAATGTGCATATAGTAATATAACAAAATCAAATACCGGTGTCAATGAAATAAACTGTTTTTTAACTATTGTTTCCGCAACACGGCGTTACCATATTTTGTCATTTATTCATTGTGTTTTTAAGAGCCTCTTTTTCTTCTTCTGAAAGAGTGACATTACAGCTTCCATCTGTTATTTCCCTTAGATAGATGGAACTGCCTTCCATCATATGAATGTTCGTTAAAATTATACCTGTGTTATTTTCATTCAACATTGCAATGGAAAAACTCATATTGCCGCTTATGTCGGGATTTGAATTATACCGCACATAACCTATCTTTTTTATGTTCTTTTTTCTTTCCCAGTTCAATATCTCTATGGCTTTTTCCATGTTCTTGTGTTTTTCTTCATTTTCATCCAGCTGCGCCGTGATAATTCCGGCAATTTCCGAATAATTCTTAACTCTACCTGTCTTTTTAATAAGTTTGTTTATATGTCTAAATGATCTTTTTTTAGAAACAATGAACGCAACAACGCTTCCCGTTATTATTCCCGTGACCCCTGCAGCGATTATACAAACCATTATCAAAATATTGTCTTCCATTTTTGTCTCCCCCTATACAGGTTTTTATTTTTTTATCAGGTCTATTATTCTGTTCAAGCCTTCCATCGAATAATACTCTATAACTATTTTCCCTTTATTCACACTTCTTGATATGTTGACCTTTGTCCCCAGTTTTTTAGCAAGGTCGTTTTCCACTTTTTTAAATTCTTCCTCATATTCGTTAATTTTTTCCGGATCCCGCTTAATGGGCTTCTTTTTTGACAGTTTTTCAATTTCCCTTACGCTCAAACCCTTTTCTGCCGCACCTTTTGCAATATCAAATCTTCTTTGGGTATCTTCTACCGCTAACAATGCCCTGCCGTGTCCTTCGCTAAGCTTTCCCTGTATTATCATTTCCTGAATTTTTTCATCCAAACCCAAAAGCCTCATTTTGTTTGTTATTGCCACACGGCTTTTACCAATGTTTTCAGCTATCTTTTCCTGTGTCAGATTGAATTCTTCTGAAAGACGCTTATATGCGTTCGCCTCTTCTATGGCGTTAAGGTCTTTTCTCTGCACGTTTTCCACCAGGGAAATTTCAAGAACCTGTAAATCCGACAATTCTTTTACAATTATGGGTATTTCCTTTAGTCCGGCAAGTTTTGCGGCTCTAAACCGCCTTTCTCCGGCCACTATGGTATATCCCATATCGCTTTTACGTACAATTATCGGCTGAATGATTCCGTTTTGGACAATTGATTGAGCAAGGGAGTCCAATTCTTCCTTGTCAAATACTTTTCTGGGCTGTCCGATATCCCTTGAAATGTCATCGATACCTATGGTGGTTATATTCTTCTCTTCTTCATCACTGAAATCAAAAAGGGCGTCAAGTCCTTTTCCCAAACCATGTTTCATTTTATTCTCCCCTTGTACATGTAATAATCTCTTTTGCAAGATTCAAATAGCTTTCCGCACCTTTGGATGTGTTGTCATACAGAATTATGGGCAGACCGTAGCTTGGTGCTTCGCTGAGTCTGACATTGCGGGGTATCAATGTGCCGTAAACCTTGTCATTGAAGTATTTTCTAACATCCTCAACCACTTGGAGTGATAAATTTGTCCTTGAGTCGAACATGGTGAGAACTACCCCTTCCACCTCGAGTGACGGATTCAGATGCTTTTGTACCAATTTGACCGTATTCATCAACTGTGCCAGGCCCTCCAATGCATAATATTCGCATTGTATGGGAACAAGTATGGTATCCGCAGCAGTTAATGAGTTGAGGGTAAGCAGGCCTAAAGATGGCGGACAGTCAACAATTATATAATCATAATCGTCTCTGATTTCCGTTAAAGCTGATTTCAACCTGGATTCGCGCATTATTTGGTTGACAAGTTCAATTTCCGCTCCTGCAAGTTGAATATTTGACGGACAAAGATATAAATTGTCCATCATTGTCGGCATTATTATGTTTTTAATGTTTTCATCGTTGATAAGCACATCATATATGGATTTTTTTACATGCCATTTGTCCACCCCGAGTCCGCTGCTTGCGTTACCTTGAGGATCATTGTCCACCAATAATGTCTTTTTACCCAGATGTGCCAGACAGGCACTAAGGTTAACTGCGGTTGTGGTTTTTCCTACTCCGCCTTTCTGATTTGCTAATGCGATGATTTTTGACATTACCGTCTCCTTGTCTTTTGTAAAATAATTATAGCATAGCTAATATAAACTTTTTGTTTCACGTGAAACTTTTTATAAAACTGCAACAAATGTTTCACGTGAAACAAAAACGGCGGGTTTTCCGCCGTTTTGTTTTAAATATCCAATTGCTCAAGACTTATTTCCTTAGCATGTTTGTTTATATAGGCTTTTCTTGGTGCAACATCATTACCCATCAAATCCACTATGGCGCTTTCGGCACTCATTGCATCTTCCAAGCCAACCCTCAGAATGGTTCGGGATTCAGGATTCATTGTTGTGTCCCACAACTGGTTTGAACTCATTTCACCAAGTCCCTTAAATCGCTGAAGGTTGCATTTTTTCTTATCCCATCCCCTGGATTTGATTTCTTTTTCCATTTCTTTGTCATTATATGCATAGAAGCTGTCTTTTCCGTTTTCAACTTTAAAAAGAGGCGGTTGCGCAATATATACATAGCCGTTTTCCAGCAAGGGTCTCATATGCCTATATATGAAGGTTAGCAGCAACATCCTTATGTGGGATCCATCAACATCCGCATCCGCCATCAGTATCACTTTATGATATCTCAGCTTACCAAGGTCGAAATCGTCACCGATTCCAGTTCCCAATGCTGTAATTAGCGGGTGGAGTTTTTCATTGCCATATACTTTGTCTATGCGTGCTTTTTCAACATTGAGCATTTTCCCCCATAAAGGCAATATGGCTTGGAATTTCCTTTCTCTCCCTTGTTTTGCGCTTCCTCCGGCGGAATCTCCCTCAACTATGAAAATTTCACACAAAGCCGGATCCTTTTCTGAGCAATCCGCAAGTTTACCGGGAAGAGCATTGCTTTCGAGTACATTTTTTCTTCTTGTGAGGTCTCTTGCTTTTCTGGCGGCATCCCTGGCTCTAGCCGCACCGATACACTTATCAATAATAACTTTGGCGTCTTTGGGATTCTCCTCCAGATATGCCGACAAGCTTTCATTAACGGTTTGCTCCACCAGTGTTCTAATTGAGCTGTTTCCCAGTTTGGATTTTGTCTGCCCTTCAAACTGGGGATCTTTCAACTTGACGCTTAGAACAGTTGTTAATCCCTCTCTTGCGTCGTCCCCCTGTAAATTTTTGTCATTTTCTTTCAAAACGCCGGCTTTTCTTGCATAGTCATTTACAACTTTTGTCAATGCTGATTTGAATCCGGTCACATGCATGCCCCCTTCAATCGTTGCTATGTTGTTTGCATAACTGAAAAGTGTTTCCGAAAATGAATTGTTGTACTGCATTGATATTTCCACACTGCTTCCGTCTTTTTCGTTTGTAATGTATATGGGCTTGCTTATTATGGGCTCTTTATGTCTGTCCAGGTACTGTACAAAGGAATTTATACCGCCTTCGTAGTACAAATCGTTTTCTACCGTTTCATCTTCCCTTCTATCAACAAGTTTAATGAAAACTCCCTTGTTCAAAAAAGCCATTTCCCTGTATCTGGACAGCATGAGGTCATAATCGAATTCAATTGCGTCGAAAATCTCGGAATCCGGTCTGAAGGTAGTCGTAGTTCCGGTCTCATCAGTCTCACCGATCACATCAAGAGGTGTTACGGTTTTGCCCTTTTCATATCTTTGTTTATATATCTTACCGTTTCTTTTAACTTGCACTTCCATGAATTCAGAAAGCGCGTTAACCACGGAAGCTCCAACGCCATGCAGTCCGCCGGATATGCTGTATGCCTTTCCTCCGAATTTTCCTCCCGCATGGAGCACTGTATGCACCACTTCAACCGTCGGTATCCCCTTTTCAGGATTCATTCCAACGGGAATGCCGTATCCGTTGTCGGATACCGTGACTATGTTTCCCTTATCAACATATATCTCTATCCTGTCGCATCTGTCTGCAAGCGCTTCGTCTACGCTGTTTGCGACAATTTCATATACCAGATGATGCAGTCCCCTCAAAGAGGTTGAACCTATGTACATTCCAGGTCTTTTCCTGACCGCTTCAAGGCCTTCAAGCACCTTTATGTCTTCATCATTGTAGCTGACTATTTTGTTTTCCTTCATTTCTTCCTCCGCTATATTCCAAATTCCCTTTCCCCTTCTTCAAACCTTTTTTTCAAAGTCAAGGGTGAAAGGGATGATATATATACATAAACACCCATTTCGCCGGCGGTTACAATAAAAGACTTGGGCATGTCCTCTTTGACCGAGACTACCCTACCCTCTTTTTCCATATTTATAAGATATTCCCTGGTTATTCCCGACACAGTGGAATTTTCTATATCAAATACACCGACTATGTCCCTGCGGTCCACAACCCGGTCTCCGCCAATATATAGGTACATATCATCTCCTTGCCTACACCTAATTTTATATTAAATACGGATTAAAGGCAATATTCC
>CAZWVS010000147.1:0-5333 GCA_964636935.1 uncultured Clostridiaceae bacterium | reverse complement strand
TGTTTTGTTGTTTTAAAACCTAAGCCAAGAGAAATTTTTGCAGCAGATTTTCGTGACAGAATAGTTCATCATATTTTGGTAAAAGAGCTTGAAAAGATTTATGAGAAAAGGTTTATTTTTGATAGTTATGCTTGTAGAAAAGAAAAAGGAACGCATAAAGCTGTTAAGCGATTAAAAAAGTTCACTCAATCCTATCAGAATAGTTCGAAATCTTATAAAAGGGGTTATTTTTTACAGCTTGATATTCAGAATTTCTTTATGAGTATTGATAAGAAAATACTCTTTCATAGCACGCTCCTGTTATTTGATGTTTATATTATAGCATTTCAAAGGGTTGGTTCTTATATGAACTTTGAAATTTTTCAACTAAAGGATATCAATGTTGGCAGCCACATCCGCATTCCGAATCATCAGTGTCGTCACAACCGCGTCCGGAATCGGGTTCTTCGCCACAACCGCATCCGCAGCCGTCGTCTGAACACCCGCTGCCGCAGTCGCAGGGGAGGGTCTCGTTGTTCTTTACCGCCTTTGCGTATATTGCGAGATTCTCTTTTCTCAAATCAACCAGGTCGGGTTTGTTGACTTCGATAGTCATTCCGTCTTCAGGCTTTGTGGTGCAGGCATATTTCAAGTCGCCGTCAACCCTTACTGCGCATACATGGCAGCAGCCGTGTTTCCTTCCCTGCGTGTAGCAGGGGGCGGGAATGGCGATGCCGTTTTCGTAAGCCGCGTCTACGATGTTTTTGTGTCCGTTTGCATTTATTTTATTTCCGTCGATTATGATTTGCATTTTTGAGCCTCCATAGTGTTTTATAGGATTGTATCACAAAAGGACCTTGGCTGATACCAACGGGTAGGGAACAGGGCCGGCTTATGAATAATGATACATTTAAGCTATCTTTCTATAAGCTTCTTAAGCTCCCAGGCGCCTTGATAATCCCCATCATCGTCAAAGGAGGCAAAACTGACAACAATTAAGCCTTCATCTGTTTCGCCCACTTCCATAACGGTTCCGCCGGGCAGTCCGGCAACCGTATTGGTATATTGGGTGATTTTCATTCTACCAGAACCCAGATTACGTGAAGTGTCCTGTGTTTTCGCATCTTCCCATGAGGAATCCCATGATTCGCCGGTAAAGAAAAATTCCAAATATGAAACAAGCATATTTGAGCCATAGGCCTGTTCAGGTGGCACTTCCTCTCCATCTGATTTTGCTTTTAAAAGGTTTTCATTGTTTTCATCGACCCAAAGCTCTATGACTCCGTCATCATGGGTGAGTTTTATGTGTTCCGTTTCCACTCCGTTTATGGTTTCGCGGCCGTTGAAAGTATAATGCATAAATGTTTCGTCGATTTCACATTCGATTTCCTTGTAGGCATCGGATATATCAAATACGGTATCGTAACCGATAAAGCTCTTTGTTTCCTTTGCAGGAGTGGATTCGGGAGTTGATTCCGCCTGCTCCGCGCCGTTTTTCATTACAGTCACATTCACGCTTACAGCGGCTCCAGCATCGATGATGTTGATCATCATCACATCCTTGCCCTTTTCGAACATCTGTCCTGAATAACCCGCATAGGAGATTGAATCGGAACTTTTTTCCCAGCCTTCGCCGACAGCCCAGTCATTGAAAACCTCCGATGCCTTGGAGGCTGAAGTGTTTCCGGAGTATACGGTGATTTGGGCGTCGCCCTCCTTATATGATTGCAGCCGGTTGAAGCCTTCGGATTTTAAATTCACAGAAGACCCTCCGGAGCCGCAGCCTGCCAGAACCAATGCGAGAATCAAGATAATTGGAATGATTTTCTTCATCATGTTAGTACCCCTCTATTGAACATATTTTGTATTGTTATGATAATACTTTGTTGTAAGACCAGTTTACCATATATGGCAATTACCATCAATTGCATGAACGGTTTGAAAAAATATTTGTAGAACGACTATTCCGTTCTATTTGATACCATGACCAGGACGGTTGTCATCGGCCCCATGTCCGCGATGTTTATCATCATGGCTTTGCCATCTTTTTGATACATCCGACCCGAATATCCGGTGAAGTAATCGAATGACTTGTCCGTCTTCTCCCAGCCCTCGCCAATAGCCCATTCGTAAAAAATATCGGCAGCTGCGTCTGCAGTGACCGCACCGTTGTAAACAGTGACATCGACTTTGTCTTCCTGATATGATTTGATTTTGGAAAACCCTTTATCACCTAAATCGACAGGGCTTATGTTGTTTGAACTACAGCCTGTTAAAACCAACAAAGCGACCAAAAGTATAGGAATGATCCCCTTCATCATGAAACACCTCCTGCAACAGCGATTGGTCAATATGCGAATACTTTGCTGCAAATAGAGATTACCATATATCAAAGGCGGCTTCAATTGAACGCTAGGCATGGCAAACCCCGATTTATTGCTATTGCGTGCAAATAAGCGTATAATGACGAGTAGAGAAAGTCTGAATACGATAAATGTCTGTTTTTCCAATTTGTATAATTTAAAACGCTATTGTCTAAAGGATGCCTGTGAAGGGAGATACTGTTATGGGGATTATTATAAAGGCAACAAGCCTAAAGGGGTGGAAGCATGGCGCCTGATATGGGTAAGATGAAAAAGCTTGTTTTGAACAGCGAGGATATCCTTATAGACAAGATATTGGAGTTTGCCATAAAGCATGATTACGCAAAATACACATCAACGCTTAAAGAAGCATGGCGATTGTCAATAAACGGTCTGTCCAAGGCGATTGTCAAGGCGGTCGATACAAACCCCGACATCTCTGAAATGAACCCTGATGAAGACTATTCAAAAAACAAATTCGCCGAGTTCGGCATTGTTGAAGCGAAGCTTCACAGAAAAAGAGGAATCAGCCTTGAGATGTTTTTAAGCTTCATGAAGTATTATCATCAAGGCTATGCCGATTTAATAGATGAAAGCGATCTGTCTTTTAAAGAGAAGAGGTATTTCACCCAATACATCAAACGGTTTTTCGACCATGTTGAAATTGGGTTTGTAATGGAATGGGGCAACCTTTCGGACAGCAAGGCGGTAAAAGGGCTGCAAAAATCGAACAGGGAGATGCAAAATGAAAAAAACAAATATCTCACCGTGTTTGAAAGCTTATATGACCCCGTTATGCTTCTTGACGAAAAGAACAGGATAGAAAACATCAACAACCGGGCCGCCGAGGTTTTTTGGGGGACCGCAATTCCGGGTTCGGGGTATTACGGCCCGACGGATGTGAATAAAGAACTTGGCTGGATAGTGGGAAAACTGGGATTGGATGAGAAGGGGACTGAAGTAGAGACATCAAATGAAATCAGCCTTGAAACGAGAAAAGGTGTTAGAACCTTTATTATAAAGCAGAGGAAAATGCTGGATATGAGTCAAAAATACAGTGGTGAAGTTGTGGTTTTCAACGACATAACAAGAAGAATAGAGATGGAAAAACAAAAAAATGCGATGGAGACTTCCATCAGACAGCATCAGAAGCTTGAATCCATCGGCACACTTGCAAGCGGGGTCGCACATGAAATTAATAATCCGGTGAACGGGATTATGAACTACGGTCAGCTCATTGCCGATTCCGAACTGGCGGATGAGGACAGCAAAAGGTTTGCGAGGGAGATAATAAGCGAGTCCGAGAGGATATCGTCTATAGTGGGAAACCTGCTTCAGTTCTCAAGACAGCAGAAGGAAGATTACAATTACGCGCATGTCGGGGACATAATCAAAAACGCATTGATGCTGGCAAAAACCGTAATCAGGCATGATCAGATCAAACTTGAAGTTACGGTTCCGGATAATCTGCCGCAAATAAGATGCAGGAGCCTGCAGATACAACAGGTAATTTTGAATATAGTTAATAACGCAAAGGATGCTTTGAACGAAAAATACAACGGATATCATGAGAATAAGATTATTTCCATAAAATGCAGGAAGTTTCAAAAACGCAATAAAAACTGGATAGGGATTACAATAGAAGACCATGGAAACGGCATCGACAAGGAAAACTCAGACAGGATTTTCGATCCGTTTTTCACGACAAAAGGCTGCGCGTCGGGAACTGGCTTGGGACTGTCCATCAGCTACGGATTAATTCATGATCACGGCGGTGAATTGTTTTTCGACACAAAAATCGGACAATATACAAGATTCTATATTAATCTCCCTCGTGAAGACGGAAAAGAGTGAAAAGTGCACAGCGGCACATGTAGTGTGCCGACTCGTATTGCATAGGGACAGGTTCAACAAGACCTGTCTTTATTTTTCGTTAAACGGGGACAGGTATGACGTTAAGTGGGGACAGGTATGAGGAAATTATGAAAATGAGACCTGTCCCCGTGTTGTGTGTGACAAAAAACGATACCTGTCCCCCTTCAAAAAGAAAGATTCTGTTACATACCGGTGTCAACGGGTAAACAAAACACAATAACATCCGGTTGAGAAACCGGGGAGGAGAACTATAATGAATATTAAAATAAATAAAATACTAATAGCCGTACTTGTAATGACAGTTGCTTTGGCGACGGTTGCAACAGGTGCTGCATCAGTTGCACAAGTAGAAGCTTTTTTAGCGAATGACTTCAATTTCCGTGTTGACGGGGAAGCTTGGACACCTAAGGATGTGGACGGTTCTGAGCTAACACCGATCGTATACCGTGACAGGACGTATGTCCCCGTAAGGGCGCTGCTTGAGGATCAGGGGGTCGAGGTGGACTGGGACAACGATACAAGGACAGTCATTTTAAACTATTCCGCACTCAAGCCCATTGACAAAGCATCGCCGCTCTTGATGACAGCGGCATTCAACGATTCGGATGATGACGGCGACGGCCTTGACGATGGCACGGAAAGCTTTCTGATACAGGGCAACCCGTTATACGAAGGTGACGAAAATGTAGCTGTTAACCCGATGTACGAATTCACTGTGAACAACGAAACCCAGATATGGGTGGACGGAAAACAGATGGAATCAAGCATAGCTTTGCTTATTCGACTAAATCAACAGTGGAAATGTGAGGATGTGAAAGTGGATGTGGACAGCGAAAGCGGAATTGCAAAACAAGTTGTAATAACAAGCGGAGAAGAAGGCAAAATTTCCGCAGCGCTTTCAGAAGATGAGGAAGACAATGAAAAACCTAATAAATTAAAAATCACATACGCTCCCATATTTTCATTCTAGGACACAAATTGAAAAACATGTTCAAAAAGGGACAGGTGCAACAAACCTGTCCCTTTGATTTGCATACACGGATATTGCATATGGGGACAGGTACGGCATACGGGGACAGGTACGGCGTATGGGGACAGGTACGGCGTATGGGGACA
>CAZWVS010000146.1:0-5336 GCA_964636935.1 uncultured Clostridiaceae bacterium | reverse complement strand
CGGTCGGATGTGCCGGGCAAAGGCAATATGATGTTGCAAAACTCAAGACTATATATTATTATATATTAAGCTTGCGCCATTAGCTCAGTTGGCTAGAGCACCTGACTCTTAATCAGGGTGTCCCGGGTTCGAATCCCTGATGGCGCACCAAACCCCTTATTTTAAGGGGTTTTTTTACTAGTCGATTTTTTATTAATAAGTCAAAAATACCCATGTTTTTAAACATGGGATGAATTGATAAGGTCGGTTAACATGTTTTTAACATACAATTAACCCCCATGTAACTCGAAACCCTGCGTGTTGATATATAGTTGCATCAGTAAAAAAAATAAGTATTAGCAGGAGGTTATCCAAACAATGAAAAAATTACTGGTACTGGTGTTGTGTGTAGGACTCGTGATGTCTGTCGTGTCTTGCGGCAACGGCGATGAAGCTGAAACAACTCCGAACGGAGGACAAACAACGCCAAGTAGAGAAGAAACCCCGGAACTAGAGGGAGCGGTCATAATCGACGGGTCGGGAACGGTTTATCCCCTGATGGCAGCCATAGCAGAGAAATATATGACATACGAACAGAACGATGTAAGCGTCGAAGTCAGTAGAGCAGGTTCATCGGCGGGATTCAAAAAATTCATCGCTGAGGAAACCGATTTTTCCGATGCTTCAAGGGCGATTAAGGATTCCGAAGTCGAAGGTCTCAAGGAAAAGGGTTATACAATGGGTACTGACATACTGGAGTTCAAACTTGCACTTGACGGACTTACAATCGTAATCAACAAGGACAATGACTGGGCAACCGAAATGACCAGGGAAGAAATCGTCAACATGTACCTATCGGGCGCATACAAAGCTGACGACAAGGTTCTTTGGTCCGACATCAGATCGGAATGGCCTGGTGAGGAAGTCAAGTTCTACGGGCCCAATGAAAACCACGGAACATATGAATTCTTCTTCGAAAACATCCTCGGCAAAGAGGAAATGGTAAAGACGGCGACACTGGAGCAGGAATACTCGACGCTGGTCGACCTGGTTTCAAAGGAAAAGAATGCGATTGCCTTCTTCGGATTCGGATATTACGTAAGCAACACGGACAAACTTACGGCAGTCAAGGTCGACTTTGGAAACGGCCCCGTGGAACCCACCCTTGCAACCATAGGGGAAACCCTTCCTTACGCAGGCTTTACACGTCCCGTATTCACATACCTGAATGTGAAGTTCGCACTTGAGAAACCGCAGGTGCTTGATTATGCAAAATATGTCGTATCGCCCGAAGGGGCAAAGGCCCTTGCAGGCGAAACAGGGTTTGCGCCGCTGCCGGATGCTGAATACGAAGCATACGCGAAGCAGCTTGACTCCCTTGAATAGGGAAGAGAAAAAATATAGACCATGATTTTACTTTAGGATGAGGAGGATAAAAGCTTCTCATCTTAAAGCTGTATTGAGGGATTGCCTTCAATTAGGAAGATACGGTATCAGGAATGGAGCATATAAATGAGCAACATTAATATTAGGGACATGATTATGAAAAACCTCGGCAGGTCCTCGAACAAGAGAACCGATGCCATAGTGTCCATACTGCTTCTTATTGCAGCTTCGATTTCCATTGCCACATCAATAGGCATCGTTCTGACGCTGGTAAATGACGCGGTTCACTTCTTCGCCGAGGTGTCGCTGAAGGATTTCTTCAGCACAAGGCTTTCGCCGCTGGGAGTCGAACCGGCCTTCGGGGTCATACCTTTGCTTGTGGGGACAGCCTTGTCTTCGCTGCTTGCCATGCTGGTGGCGGGCCCCGTCGGGCTGACCGCGGCAATATACCTGAGTGAATTTGCAAATGCAAACCTAAGGAATACCTTGAAACCCATAATGGAGGTTCTGGCGGGCATCCCCACAATAGTCTACGGATTTTTCGCCTATTCATTCGTAACCCCCATATTGATGAAGATGATTCCTGGCCTTGAGGCAAAGAACGTGCTAAGCGCCGGCATAGTGATGGGGATAATGATCATACCCGTTGTCACATCCTTATCGGAGGACGCCATGAATGCGGTTCCCAATTCCTTAAGGGAAGGGGCATTGGCGCTGGGGGCCACCAAACTGGAGGTTACGCTGAAGGTCGTGGTTCCGGCGGCAATTTCCGGAATAGTGGCTTCCTTCATATTGGGCATATCAAGGGCTGTGGGGGAAACCATGATAGTGGTGATAGCCAGCGGAAGTTCCAAGAAGCTTACATTCGACATAACACAATCCATGCAGACCATGACATCATATATTGTGGAATTTACCGGCGGGGATGCCGGAAGCGGCACGGTTGGCTATTACAGTTTGTATGCGGTGGGACTCCTGCTTTTCGCATTCACACTTATAATGAATCTTTTTGCCCAATACATAGCGCGCAAATACAGGGAGGTGTACTGACTATGGAAAACATGCCGGCCAACAATATAAATGACAAACTGAGAATTGAATCAGACGCTTATAGGAAAAGGACCGAGAGGCGGGTTATGATCGACAAAGTCGCAAGAAAGCTGTTTTCGCTTTCAATACTTTTTGCAATAATAGTGCTTTGCGTGCTTCTTTACAGGATAATATCCCAAAGCATAGGCTGGCTGGACGTAAGGTTCCTCACGGGAAACCTTTCAATTGATCCTTTTAAAGCAGGTATCAAGGGAGTCATTATCGGCTCTGTACTGCTGATGGCGGTGGTAATACCTGTTACACTGACACTTGGAGTTGCAACGGCCATATATCTGGAGGAGTTCGCCGGAAAGAGCAGGCTCAGGTCGATTATAAATACGAATATTTCCAATCTGGCCAGTGTGCCCTCGGTTATATTCGGTCTTTTGGGCCTCACGGTCTTCGGAAGGCTGTTCAACCTGGGTTCCAGCATACTGGCGGGAGGTTTTACGCTTTCGCTGCTGGTTCTGCCCATAGTGGTGGTGGCCAGCCAGGAGGCAATACGCGCGGTGCCGGGCTATCTTAGGGATGCATCCTATGCAATAGGCGCATCCAAATGGGCAACTATCAGGAGGGTGGTGCTTCCCGCGTCGCTGCCGGGTATCCTGACCGGCTCAATACTTGCCATGTCAAGGGCAATCGGTGAAACGGCCCCGCTTGTTGTTCTGGGCATTCCGACCCTGATCATGAAAATACCCGACAGCCTGCTGGATAACTTCACGGCACTGCCCATTCAGATTTATTACTGGACACTTGATACGGTGTTGACGGCGGAATATGCAAATCTCGCCGCAGCCACCATAGTGGTCCTGCTGGCGCTGTTGTTTATGATGAATTCAATAGCCATATTTATAAGAAACAAATTCGAGAAAAGATATTGAGACGGAGGTAAGCTGATTTTGACAAACAAAGTTATCGACGAAAAAATGAATGACATCGTCTATGAGGTAAGGGACCTGAACCTCTGGTACGGCAATGACCAGGCGCTTAAGGATGTCGGCATAAACATCCGGAACAACGAAGTCACCGCCATAATAGGGCCTTCGGGCTGCGGGAAATCAACCTTTATAAAGACTCTGAACAGGATGGTGGAGCTGATACCCATTGTAAAAACCTCGGGGGAAATCAAATACAAAGGGGTTGACATATTCGACAAATCCATAAGGGTGGAGGATCTGAGGACGAAGGTGGGCATGGTTTTCCAAAAGCCCAATCCATTCCCGAAGACCGTATATGAGAACGTGGCATACGGCCCGAGGATCCATGGAATCAAAAACAAAAGGATTCTGAACGAAATAGTGGAGGTCAGCTTGAAAAGGGCTGCGCTCTGGGAGGAAGTAAAGGACAGGCTCAATGACAACGCTTACGGGCTTTCAGGAGGACAACAGCAACGGCTTTGCATCGCGAGGGTACTGGCGGTGGAGCCGGAAGTGGTCCTTATGGACGAACCCACCTCCGCACTGGACCCTGTATCCACTTTGAAGATAGAGGATCTGATTCACGAATTAAAGCGAAGTTATACCATAATTATCGTAACCCACAACATGCAGCAGGCTGGGCGCATATCGGATAAGACTGCTTTCTTCCTGAACGGCGAAATAATTGAATTCGACAAAACGGAGAAAATTTTCAGCACACCCGCAGACAAGAAGACGGAGGACTATATAACGGGACGGTTCGGTTGATTTAAATTGAACGGAATCGGGGCATTTACGGTTTTGTAAAGCATTTTAGGATTTGGAGGGAAGCAAATGGTACACAGATATTCACTGGAGGAAGAGCTGGCCGATCTTCACACAGACATGGTCGAGATGGGAAATTTGGTAGAGGACTCCATAGAAAAGAGTATTCTTGCCCTGAAGGAACAGGATGTGGCACTGGCTAGAAGGATATTCAGGGAAGATGACCGCATAGATGAAATCGAACAAAGAATTGAGAAAAAGTGCCTCATAATGATTGCAAGGCAGCAACCTCTTGCAGGGGACCTGAGGGCTGTCAGCGCAGCCCTCAAGATAATAACGGACCTGGAGAGAATAGGCGACCATTCATCCGACATTGCAGAGATAACCATAAGAATGGCGGGGCAAAAGTATCTCAAACCGCTCATAGACGTGCCCAAAATGGCCGAACTTGCAAAAATCATGGTCGGGAAATCGATGGATGCATACATCAGGAAAGATATCGAACTGGCAAAGGAAGTATGCGCAAGCGACGATGAGGTGGATGAACTGTTCTTTAGAATAGTCCTTGAACTTATTGAAATCATGAAAAAAGACTCATCTACGGTGGAACAGGCCATAAACTTCATGTTTATCGCCAAATACCTTGAAAGGATGGCAGACCACGCCACAAACATCAGCGAATGGGTTGTCTACACCATAACCGGTGAACACGAGCACCTGGCAGGGCAGATGCACAGATGCGACGGGAAGAACAACCCATTCATCGCTGACTGACATCCCGGGTGTCAGTCAAGGCAAACAATACCGGACATTCAGAAGGTAATGCGACAGTGGTATCGGGCAAAGAATCCAAAACAATCCCATGTTTGACAACCGTACAGGGAAAAAGCTTGGAAAATCCTCTAAATAAGGTCCTTCAAGCTTTTTGAATATTTGAAAAATGCGCAAGGTTCAATTCTTCAAATATCTTTTCCGCAAAACTACGCTAACGCTATGTCGTTCTGCTGTTATATAATTGTTAAGGAACCATATAACGAAACTAAACGGTTGATGGAAGGGATGATTGTCATGATAACCGTTACAACACTTATTGAAAATACTGTGTATCCGGGAAAGGGACATGTCTCAGAGCATGGATTGTCTTTTCATGTTCGCGGACCTTTCGGGGACATATTGTTCGACACCGGCCAATCAGGCGGC
>CAZWVS010000145.1:0-5355 GCA_964636935.1 uncultured Clostridiaceae bacterium | reverse complement strand
TCCCATTCCTCGCACCAAAGGGCTGACGGTTTACCGGAAGCCCTTTTTTCAAACCATTTTTGGTCTGGATGCAAACGGTGATTTCAAGAACAGGCTAAGTTTATGTGGTATAATCTATTGGCGGAGGGATGCCCGACATATGGCGGATAACATATTTAAAAGTAAAGGTGAAATCGACAACAGGGACAGAGTGGAAATCACCGGCAGGGAGAGTGCGGTGTTCTGGCTTTTCGGCTTATCCGGTTCAGGTAAATCCGTCATATCCGCAAAAACGGAACAATTTCTCGCCTCAATGGGGATATTATGCTACAGACTCGACGGCGACAACCTGAGAAGCGGTCTTAACAGGGATCTGGGATTCTCGGAAAACGACAGGGGTGAAAACATAAGAAGGGCTGCCGAGGTCGCAAGACTCATGGCCGACGCGGGAATAATCGTCATATCGTCTTTCATAACACCCCTTGAAGAAAACAGGAAAACCGCAAAAGGCATAATAGGCGAACATTATAACGGAGTATATGTAAAATGCGGTATAGACGAATGCATGAAAAGGGATCCCAAGGGATTGTATGAAAAGGCTTTGAAAGGTGAGATAGACGATTTCACAGGTGTTTCCGCGCCGTTCGAGACACCCGGGGAAGAGGTTTTCACAATCGACACCACAAAATACAACGAAGACGAATGCACGGACATGCTTGTTGAATATATTTTGAGCAAGACGGAATATAAAAATGACGCGCAGATTAAGCGCTAAAGGAGAATGCGAATGGCAGGTTTTTTTCAAAACATCAATAAGGATCAAGGCGAGATCAAAACACCGGACGGCAAATTCATGGGTCTTGTCAACCTCATAGGAAGAAGGCTTTGGGAAATAACAAAGGTCAACCTGATCAGTTTCCTTTTCTATTTGCCGTTTTTCCTGGTTGTATGGCTGGTCAGCTACTGGTTCATACCGTCTGAAGGGGCTGAAATTTTCAATTACCGCATCTACACGCCCTCGGATGCGGCGCTGGTCGACATAATAAGAAGAGTAATCCTGGGTTCAATACTGGTAACCGTGCCGGTAACGGTTTTCGGACCGGTGGCCGCGGGAGCCACTTATGTCTATAAGTGTTTTGTAAAAGGCAGGGCCGTTTTCATCTGGGCCGACATGTGGGAGCGGATAAAGGGTTTTTTTGGAAAGGCCATGGCAATCACAATAATCAGCGTGGTTGTTTTGTTCCTAAGCGGGGTCGCGCTCCAATTCTATCCACAGGTGCTTGAAGGCTTTTTCAAGACGTTCATCGTGTATACGATAGCGGTTTTCGTAATACTTTTCATATTCATGCATTTTTACATTTACCAGCTGCTGATTGAATACAACCTCAGCATCGTAAAGCTTTACAGGTACTCTTTTGTTTTCTCCCTTATAAGGTTTTTCCCGAATCTCATAATACTGGTCGTGTGCATGATCCTCACAATAGCCCCCTTTGCCATACATATCCTTGTGGGCAACGGCTTGCTGATGTTTTTCACAATCGGCATATGCGGGACTATAATAAACTACTACAGCTGGCCGGCAATCGAGAAACATTTTGAACCGCTGGTGAAGAAATAACGGACTCAAAGGCAAAGTATTGACGGGTGTTGAATTAAAAAGGATGGCATATGACTGAAGAAAAGGCCGCAAATATCATAAATGAAGCCTACGGCTATGAAATCATAAACGACAGGGCTAAGAAGGAACTGACCGATATGAAGGAGATGGTTCTTTCCAAGCTTGGTATTGAAACTCTTTATGGGTTTCTTTCGTACGACATAAACGAGTTTTCAGATATACGGAAAACCATACATGCGCGCAGATTTTTCCAGACATATAAAAAGGCGTTTTCCCTTGAGGCGTTCGACATGGAGGCTTTCCATAAAATACAGGCGGCATGCATATTCATAGCGGCAGTATCGGGCAACATGAGGGGCTACAAGGACTATATGTATACCGGTTTTGTGCAAAACATATTCAGGGACATGGGTTATTACAGCGAAAGGGATGATGAAAATTCCAGCACAAGACAAAAACTTATCGCCATAGAGAACATATTCAAAAGTTTCAATAAACTCTCGGTGGGGATATACAGCCTTCAAATCTATACGAGATACAGCATGGCGATCGACAAGATAATCAAACTTCCCATGGGATACGCATCAAAGTTGTTTCTGGACATAATCGACGATTTTCAAAAGAATAAAATCCCTGTTAAGAAAATAAAGAAACTGGCTTCAATAAGCGCAATAAAACCGGAAAATGTCGAAGCGGCCATCGATGAATATATCGATTACGCAATCAACGACCTTTCCCAAAACGAGATAAACCCGGAAGATATCGGCTATGACGGCGGCGGGGATACTTGTGATGCCATAAAACAAAACGCCAGGGACTATTTTTCAAGATATCTTGACGACGCCGAAAAAATAGCGCAATTGTCAGAGGATGTTATCGACAAGCTGCATATCCTGGAGAAGAACCCCGGCAATCCGGACATTGCAATTCTATACATATCGCTGCTCAGGGAACTGACAGGGGCGTTTGAAGGGTTGTCATATTACGAGGAGACCTCATTTGCCCGGAGCTTGAACAACATATTTGTCGGCAAGGCAAAGGAACTGCTTGAAGCAAGGGCGAAAAGGGAAATCGACGCAGTGAAAAACGAATGCATAAGCATAATCGAAGAAAACATATCCGGACTCACTGTTTTTGAGCTGGACGGCATTATAGCCGGGCTCAGCGGGGACAAATATAAGTTCGATGAATTCTATGATATCGACCCGGAAGAATCCCAGGCCGCATTGGAGGAGCTTGACGACTTTCTTGGCTCCACACTTGAAACAATAATCGTGCTAAGGGGTGAAATGCGCGACAGGTTAAGGGATATAGTGGACCTCGAGACGATGACGGAAAACGAAAAATCAATACTCGGAGATCTTATTTATGATTTTGATTCAATAATAAAATTTCTAACGGAGGACGATCAATGACAATAAGGGTTTAAACACCGAGCAGGCTTTGCCTTTTCGGTGAGCATCTCGACTACCATTCGCTTGAAGTCATAACAAGGGCCATAGATCTTGAATTTTCAGCCCGCATATCGAAAAGAAGCGACAATAAAGCCGTCATAAGGATAAAGGATGAAAGCATAGATACACTGAATCAGAAAAACGACATGTTTATTTACGAAGAATACATATATGATTTAAAAAGCCCTCTCGAATATGAAAAACCGAGGGAGTACTTTAAAAGCTGCATCAACGTCATAAGGAAAAGGGGATATGACCTCGGCGGCGGGTTTGACGTGATTATGGATTCCGAAATACCCATAGGCAAGGGCATGTGCTCTTCAAGCACGATGATAGTCGTCCTTATAAAAGCAATATTGGAAATCGTGGATGCCGACATAAAAGATGACAGGGCTACGATAGCACGCATGGCATATGAGGCGGAAGTCGCCGAGTTCAATGAACCGGGGGGGATGATGGACCATATGGCAAGCGCTTTCGGGGGTGTCTGCAGATTTGATTTCAACAACATGGACAATCCGGTAATGGAAAAATTGAAACCTCTTCCCGAAGGTGTCTTCATCCTGTTCGACTCCCTTCAAAGAAAAGATACGATAAGGGTGTTGGAAACCGCCCGGCGTCCTGTGGAGCAGGCGGTCAAATTCCTGGGGGTGAAGGGCATAAAGGATATCGACGCGGAAACTGTCACGGGTTCCAATCTTCCCGGAAACCTAAGCAAACCCACCATCGCCGCACTTGAAAATTATGAAATACTCCTGGATTTTAAAAAGAAGCATTCCGCCGGGTCGCTGGAATCGGAAAAACTCGGCGCAATGCTGTACAATCACCACTGCAGGTTGAGGGACGGCCTTGGGATATCCACTGAATCAATCGAACAGATACTGGACACGGCCATGTCAAACGGGGCTTGGGGAGGCAAACTTAACGGGACGGGCGGAGGCGGATGCTGCTTTGTTTTCGCTCCGGCTGAAAAAGCGGAACAAATATTGTCGGCCGTCGAACAAATGGGGTTTCCGGGCAGGATTGTCAACATTGCCGAAGGAGTCGGCGTCGACAAGGAGGAAAGCGAATGAAAGCCATCGTACTCGCAGCGGGTAAAGGAAAACGTCTAAACAGTGATAAACACGGCATGCCGAAAGCCATGAGGGAGGCCGCGGGTAAACCCATGCTTTTTTATGTGCTTGAAAAGCTTTCCTTCTGTGATGAAATCATCATTGTCGTGGGATATGAAAAACAGCAGATAACCGACGCATTGGGGGAAGGCTACACTTATGTGGAGCAGGAGAAAATGCTGGGTACGGGACATGCCGCCATGGTAGCAGAAAAGGCGCTTGCGGATTACAAGGGGCCGGTTTTGATAGCATTCGGAGACATGCCGCTTTTTAGAATGTCCACATACGAGAAGATGTTCAACCTTCATAAGCAGCAGGGAGCCGACTGTACAAATCTCACATTGGTCTGTGAAGAAGGCGAAATACCACATTACGGCAGGGTGATAAGGGACGGGCGCGGACAGCTGGTCGAAATAAGGGAACACAAGGACTGTAACGAAGAAGAGAGAAAAATAAGGGAACTGAATGTAGGGGTGATGGTTTGCAACTCCCCCGACATGTTTAAATATCTAAAACAGCTCGACAATGAAAACTCACAGGGCGAATATTACCTTACGGCGCTTCCGGGCATAATGCTTAAAAACGGACTGAAGGTCATAACCCACACCATATATGATATGGAAGAGGCCCTTGGGGCGAACACGCCGGAGGAGCTTGAAAGAATAGAAAAAGTTTTGAAAAAAAGGAGCTCGGAACAGCATGATTAAATTTGGCACTGGCGGATGGCGCACCATAATAGGTGACGGCTTCACCAAGGAGAACATAAGAATACTTGCACAGGCCGTGTGCAACGAGATAAAAGATTCCCAAAAACTTGATAAGCCCGTAGTCGTGGGTTATGACAGGAGGTTTTTATCCGACCTGGGGGCGAAGTGGATGTGCGAGGTTTTCGCCGGCAATGATGTGAAGGTGGAATTGATTGATAAAAACTCCCCGACACCGCTGATAATGTTCACGGTAAAAAAGCACAACGCCTATTACGGGGCGGCTGTCACGGCAAGCCACAACCCCGCCGTATACAACGGGATTAAGCTTTTTACACAAGGCGGACGCGACGCATCCATGGAGACCACCGACGAGATAGAAAAATACATTTCAAAAGTTGAAGATATAAAATCGCTTGATTTCGACACGGCTGTTGAAAATGGCATTATCAAAAGGATAGAGCCCACCAACGAGTATATCGATGCCA
>CAZWVS010000144.1:0-5385 GCA_964636935.1 uncultured Clostridiaceae bacterium | reverse complement strand
CGCCTCTTTAATTTCTCCAAATCCATGTCGAATATGCTTGTTGTTATATAATCCGGCAGATATCTATACATTTACACTCCAAAGTACTTTGAATTATTTGTTCTATTTTAGTATAATATATTTTAGTCAATTTATATACAAGGGGTAATCATATGAATATTTCTTTTACACAGGCTTCCGGTCTCAAAACCAAACCTTCAGAGGATAATCTGGGTTTTGGAAAAATGACAACCGATTATATGTTTTTAATGGATTGTGACTCGAGAATCGGCTGGTATGATCCCAAAATCGTGCCCTATTCCGCCATTTCACTGGATCCGTCGACATGTGTGCTTCATTACGGGCAGGGCGTTTTTGAAGGGCTAAAGGCATATCGTGCCGAGGATGGAAGGGTGCTGCTTTTCAGGCCGGACCTGAACGCGGCCAGGCTCAACGAATCCTGCGACAGAATGTGCATACCGAAGTTCGACGAAGGCGAGGTTCTTGAGGCTATTCGCGCCATGGTGAAGCTTGAAAGGGACTGGATCCCCCGTTCCAAAGGTACTTCCCTTTATATCAGGCCTTTTGTTCTTGCGACGGATCCCTTCCTCGGTGTTCATCCCTCCCAGACATATATGTTCGTCATAATTTTAGGGCCGGTCGGCAATTATTATCCCACAGGTATCAATCCTATAAAGATTTTCGTGGAGGACGAATATGTCCGCGCAGTGCCGGGCGGGACCGGAACCGCGAAGACCATGGGCAATTATGCCGCAAGCCTCAAGGCGCAGGAAAAGGCTGAAGACGCCGGATGCATACAGGTGCTGTGGCTGGACGGGGTTCATCGCAAATATGTCGAGGAAGTCGGTTCCATGAATGTGTTTTTCAAGATTGACGGTAAATTGATCACACCTGCCCTCAACGGAAGCATCCTTCCCGGAATCACCAGGATGTCGGCGATAGAGCTTCTCAAAAAAAGAGGGTACACTGTAGAAGAACGCCAGATTTCCATTGACGAGATCGTACAGGCCCATAGGGACGGGTTGCTTGAAGAGAGTTTCGGCACCGGCACGGCCGCTGTCATATCCCCCATCGGGGAGCTTATGTACAAGGGTGAAAACCTTGTTATAAACAACGGTGAAATCGGTGAAACCGCTTCAATGCTTTACGACACTATCACGGGAATTCAATACGGACGGCTGGAGGACGAGTTCGGCTGGACGGAAGAGGTAAAATAGTGAACAAAAAATCCGGATTTGTATTTGCCGCCGTCGCAGCCCTCATATGGAGCAGCGGCGGTGTTTTTATTAAAATGGTCGACGCACCGGGTTTCTACATCGCCGGCATGCGCTCTCTTGTTGCCGGTCTGTTTTTCCTGCCCTTTGTCAAATTCAACAGGATACGCTGGTCGCCCAAGCTTATACTGCTGATTGTCTGTTATGCCTACACGCTGATAGGTTTTGTGGTTGCAAATAAATTGACAACCGCAGCGAATGCGATTGTATTGCAATACACCGCACCCATCTGGCTGTTCATCCTATACTCGCTGATATTGATGAAAATCGATAAAAGAAAGTTGCTGCCGGTTTTGCTGGCCGCCGCCGGAATCATAATATTCCTTTTTGAACCGAGGCAGGGCACCAATGTTTTGGGTAATCTCGTCGCATTGTCAACCGGTGTGGCTTTCGCCGGCGTTGCGTATTTTTCAGCAATGGAGCACGGAATATCCGGCCCCGGCCTCATATCAATTTGCAACCTCGCCACCTTCGTTTTAGCTTTGCCGTTCATTAGGGCACCCTTTGATATAACGGCATCACTGGGGACCGGCGACATCATCGGTATTTTGCTTTTGGGATCTTTTCAAATAGGCATCGGATACTTTTTTTATATGAAATCACTAAAATTGATATCCCCTTTGGATGCATCATTGGTATGCCTGATTGAACCCCTTGCCAATCCTATCTGGGTACTTATTTTCATTGGAGAGATTCCCACGGCTTACGCCATTACGGGTTCGGTTTTCATCCTCGCGGGGATAACCGTGAACATCCTGATAACGAAAAAACGAAGAACTGCCTGATCAGGGCACCCTTTTATTTTTTTAGGGCACCCTTTAATCGGATAACTATTTTTGTAGCACTCTTTAGTTCAAAAACTGAAATTACTTTAGGGCACCCTTTATTTAAATTCCAAATATTTCTGTTTAGGGCACCCTTATATCTCCGCTATAAAAAACCTTTTCGATTTAGGGCACCCTTTATGTTGGACTCTTTTTTTGGCTACTATTTTTTAGGGCACCCTTGAAAAAAGCCGGAAGGTCAGGCTTCCGGCTTAGTTTTTTCTATTGTTGGATTTTATAGTTTTTTGTTCAGGTTCCTTTTG
This sequence comes from uncultured Clostridiaceae bacterium, assembly GCA_964636935.1. Taxonomy (GTDB): domain Bacteria; phylum Bacillota; class Clostridia; order DUPQ01; family DUPQ01; genus JAFGQE01. The sequence goes on along the minus strand of CAZWVS010000144.1, from coordinate 3,024 downwards.
TCAATATAGCCTTTGATGAAGAGCAGAAGGCCGACAAAAATCAATATGCCTGTGACGGTGAATATGGTAGGCATGGGCTGAACTTTTGTGTAATCCATGAAATTCTGATAGTATCCTTGTCCATTGACATGAGCCCTGTGGAGTGAACCGAACAACGGCAGGAACATGAATTCCAGCACAAATAGTATAAGACCGATTATAATGGCCGTTGCTCCGATATTGACAAGTCTTTGGGCCACGTTGATTCCTGCCAGCTGTTTCAGCACACCGGCATCTTTGTCTTCATCGTTCCCTTTCACCTCATCGTCTTTGTTCTCCTTCAGAAGTTCATCGAGTGAAATTGAAAACAGTTCACTTATTGCCAGCAGCTTTCCGGCCTCGGGGACCGAATCATTCAGTTCCCACTTCGATACCGATTGTCTTGATACCCCAAGCTGCTCTGCCAGCTGTTCCTGGGATATTCCGCTTATCTTCCTCAATTGTTGAATTTTTTCGCCTAAAGTCATTGTTTTTTTCTCCTTGCTTTTGATGATACAAGGTTATATCGGCCAGCGGTTGCACACTACAAATCAAGCTTTGAATTTGCGCAACCGCCGGTTGCAAATAATAAAAAGGGAGCGTAAAAGCTCCCTTTTTGTGATTTTCATTATCTGCTGGCTATTACAGCCTGTGCCGCTGCCAGCCTGGCGATGGGCACCCTGTACGGTGAACAGGATACATAGTTCACGCCGGCTTTGTAGCAGAATTCGATTGAAGCCGGGTCTCCTCCGTGCTCGCCGCAGATTCCAAGCTTGATGGAAGGCCTTACGGATTGCCCGGCATTTATTGCTATTTCAATCAGTTTGCCGACACCGTCGGGATCCAGTCTTGCGAAGGGGTCGGATTCGTATATTTTCTTAGTGTAGTAGTCACCCAGGAACTTGCCTGCATCGTCTCTGCTAAGCCCGTAGGTCATCTGTGTCAGGTCGTTTGTTCCGAAGGAGAAGAACTCTGCATGCTCCGCGATTTTATCTGCCGTCAGTGCTGCCCGTGGTATCTCTATCATCGTTCCCACCATATATTGGAGCTCAGTCCCGCTTTCCTCAATTATCTCGTCTGCGGTTTTAACAACTATGTCTTTAACATATTTGAGCTCCTTTGAGTCGCCGACCAAAGGTATCATTATTTCAGGAACCACCGGCTGGCTTCCATTGCTTACATTAAGCGCGGCTTTTATTACCGCCCTGGTCTGCATTTCCGCTATCTCGGGATAGGTTACCGCAAGACGGCAGCCCCTGTGTCCGAGCATCGGGTTTTGTTCATGAAGCTCATCGATCTTGGCCATCAGCTGAGTGACGGGTACCCCCATCTCGTCTGAAAGCTCATATATGTCGTCTTTTTCCTTTGGAAGGAATTCGTGCAACGGCGGATCAAGGAACCTTATGGTTACCGGCAGACCTTTCATGACTCTGAATATCGATTCAAAATCGCTGGTCTGCAGGGGTTCTATCTCGGCCAGTGCTTTTATTCTGCTTTCTTCGTTTTCCGAAAGTATCATTTTTCTGAAAGCCTTGATTCTGTCGGCTTCGAAGAACATATGCTCCGTTCTGCAAAGACCTATCCCCTCGGCTCCGAATTTGACTGCGGTTTTCGAGTCTGTCGGCGTGTCCGCGTTTGTCCTTACCTTGATGGTGCGAATTTCGTCCGCCCAGCTCATGAATTCCGCGAAATCGCCCGTGACTTCGGGATCGATTGTGGGAAGCTTTTCACCGTATACTTTACCGGTTGACCCGTCAAGTGAGATCCATTCCCCTTCTACGAATTTCTGGCCTTTTACGGTGAAATACTTTTCATCCTCGCGTATCTTTATATCCGAGCATCCGGAAACGCAGCATCTGCCCATTCCTCTGGCTACAACCGCCGCATGGCTTGTCATCCCTCCCCTTGCGGTGAGAATCCCCTGCGATACGTGCATCCCTTCGATATCTTCCGGCGAAGTTTCGAGCCTGACAAGAATGATGCTCTTTTCACCGGCTTCAAAGGCTTTTGCGGCGTCTTCCGCCGTGAAGAAGACCTTGCCTGTGGCCGCGCCCGGTGATGCGGGAAGGCCTTCGGTTATCGGGTTTGCTTTTTTTAACATATTCAGGTCGAAGGTTGGGTGCAGCAGCGCGTCAAGCTGTTTGGGATCGACCTTCATGAGGGCCTCGTCCTTTGTGAGCATCCCCTCCCTTACAAGGTCCACCGCAATTCTCAAAGCCGCGGTCGCCGTCCTTTTTCCGTTCCTTGTTTGCAATATGAAGAGTTTTCCGCGTTCAATAGTGAACTCGATGTCCTGCATGTCGCGGTAATGGTCTTCCAGATTTTGTGCTATATCGATAAACTGCTGATAAATTTCAGGGTTTGTTTCCTTCAACTGGGATATTTTCTGCGGTGTGCGAACTCCTGCTACGACGTCCTCGCCCTGGGCATTCATCAAAAATTCGCCCATGAGCACTTTCTCTCCCGTTGAGGGGTTTCTTGTAAAGGCGACTCCGGTGCCCGAATCGTCGCCCAGGTTTCCATAAACCATCTCCTGCACGTTTACGGCGGTTCCTATATCGTTGGGAATGTCGTTTATCCGTCTGTAAATTATCGCCCTTTCGTTGTCCCATGAGCGGAATACAGCTTTTATAGCCTCTATGAGCTGGACTTTGGGGTCCTGCGGGAATTCTTCGCCCATTTGATCCCTGTACAGCTTTTTGAATGCTTCAAGCACCTCTTTCATATCTTCGGCAGTGAGTTCGTTGTCGAATTCCACTCCCTTGCCTTCTTTTATCGCATCGAGTTTTCTTTCAAAAATGACCTTATCCACTCCGATAACCACATCCGAAAACATCATTACAAAACGTCTGTAGCTGTCGTACGCGAATTTCGCATTGCCCGACAACTTAGCCAGACCTTCCACAACCACGTCATTTAGGCCCAGGTTTAAAACCGTGTCCATCATTCCGGGCATCGATACCTTTGCTCCACTTCTCACGGAAACAAGAAAAGGGTTTTCGGGAT
>CAZWVS010000143.1:0-5398 GCA_964636935.1 uncultured Clostridiaceae bacterium | reverse complement strand
CCCGAATACGGAACAATGGACGACATGCAAAAATTAATCGATGAAGCCGGTAAACTGGACATCAAAATAGTGATGGACCTGGTGATAAACCACACATCGGACCAACACATCTGGTTTCAAAAAAGCCGTAACAGCGAAGAACCATATAAAGACTACTACATATGGAGACCCGGAAAGGATGGAAACCCACCCAACAACTGGACGGGATTTTTTGCTGAAGGCTGCTGGGAATATGACCGAAAAAGAGGGGAATACTATCTGCACCTGTTCGCAAAAGGTCAGCCGGACTTGAACTATAAAAATCCCCTTGTGATTGAAGAAGTTAAATCCATAATGAAATTCTGGCTGGACATGGGGGTGGCGGGATTTCGATGCGATGTGATCAATCTCATATGGAAATCATCCCTTGAGGACGGAAAAAAGAGGCTTGCGCTAACAGGCAGGGAACACTACATATCCCAGGAAGGAAACCACGCGATACTAAAAAAACTCAGAAGGGAAGTGTTGGACGATTATGATTGCTTCACCGTGGGGGAGACTGTTTTTATAACACCTTCAGAGGCAGGGAAGCTGTGTGCGAAGGAAAGAAAGGAACTGGACATGATTTTCGCTTTCGAGCATATGGAAACAGACCAGTTCTTTATAAAATGGTTTCCCAGGAAATTCAGCCCTCGCCGATTTGCAAAAGCCTTGATCAAGTGGCAGAGTGAACTGGATTGGAACGCGAACTATCTGGAAAACCACGACCAGCCCAGAAGCGTGTCCAGGTTCGGAGACGACGGCGAATATCATGAAAAATCCGCAAAAATGCTGGCGGTGCTTTTATTCACTTTAAGAGGCACGCCCTTTATATATCAAGGCCAGGAGATAGGGATGACCAATTTTAACTTCACGGACATGGAGCAGATAGAGGACATAGAGTCAAAAAACCTATGGAAGAAGGCTAAGGGGCTGCACATTCCCAAATGGTACCGCTGGAAGATGATAAGAAGGGGTGCGAGGGACCATGCGCGCACCCCCATGCAGTGGGAAGACTCAAAAAACGCCGGTTTCACACAGGGTGAGCCATGGCTTTCGATTAACAGCCGATATGAATCAATAAATGTAAAAGCGCAGTGGAACGACCCCGATTCCGTTCTCGGTTTCTATAAAAAGGCAATAGGTTTCAGAGAAAAGAACAACGTTTTGATTTACGGAGGGTTTGAACCCGTAAAATCGCACAAAGGTGTTTTTGCATATGTAAGAAAGCGGGGGAGCGAGGAGTTGACTGTGGCGTTGAATTTCACTCCAAAGCGAAGAAAATTTCCGTTAAGCGGGGAAATGGTTTTATCCAACTATAAAAAGGATGCATACGACGGATTCCTGGACCCTTATGAAGCCGTTGTCATTAAATAGGGACTGTTGAATAACATGGGATTTTAAATTTAGCATCGGCTATAGCCGCACGGGTTGAAAGCATGCATTATATAAAGGTTTTCAATACATGCCCCATATCGCCGGCAAGCTGAATCGGGCAAAGCAAGCCCTGAATAAACATCGAAGGAGAAACCGGATGAAAGACGTTTCAGTGAGAAACCGTTATGCCTTCGGGCTCGGTACAATAGGTAGGGACATGGTATATTCGCTTATAAGCATGTACCTGATATTCTACCTTACGGACATAATCGAAATGCCGAATTCCACAATGTGGTGGATAACCATGATAATAATGGCGGCGCGGGTATTCGACGCCATAAACGATCCCGTAATGGGTGTCATTGTGGACAACACCCATACCAGGTTCGGCAAGTTCAAGCCGTGGATAACCATCGGAGCGGTCACATCCGCGATTTTCACCGTCCTCCTTTTTACGGATTTCGGGCTTGGAGGTACAGCCTACATCCTTTTATTCGCCGTGCTGTATCTGATGTGGGGGATCAGCTACACCGCGAACGACATATCATACTGGTCCATGCTGCCTGCGCTATCAATGAACCAGAAGGAAAGGGAGAAGATCGGGGCTTTTGCCAGGATTTGCGCAAACATAGGATTGTTTGCAGTAGTGGTTGGCATCGTTCCCATAACGACCGCAATCGGTGAAGCTGCAGGTGGGATGGAAAAAGCATATTTCATATTCGCACTGGCAATAGGGATCATCATGGTTGTGGGACAAAGCATAACCGTGTTCGGCGTGAAGGAATCTAAAGCCATAGTGAGAAAAGAGCTGAAAACCACTTTAAAAGGCATGGTGAAGGCCATATTCAAGAACGAACAGCTACTGTTCAAGGCAATTTCAATGGCATTTTTCATGATAGTATATGTGACCACGACAAGCTTCGGGCTGTATTTTTTCAAATACGCCTACGGGGATGAAGGAATGTATTCCATATTCGCGCTTGTTCTGGGAGTGTCCCAGTTGGCGGCGCTTGTGGTATTCCCCCTGTTTAGCAAAAAGTACAGCAGAAAAACGCTGTATACGGGAGCTACCATACTGGTCATTCTGGGTTATCTTGTTTTCTTCTTCTCGCCAATGAATATGATTTTCATAGGGACGGCGGGTATCCTCCTGTTTGTGGGACAGGCTTTCATACAGCTGCTGATGCTTATGTTCCTTGCCGACACCGTGGAATATGGACAATGGAAACTCGGCAAGCGAAACGAAAGCGTGACATTTGCGCTACAGCCGTTTATCAATAAGATCGGAGGGGCGATAGCCAGCGGCATTGTCGGCATTACTATAATTATTTCAGGAATAAACGATGCAAAGACCGCTGCGGATGTCACCCCGGAAGGCCTCTGGACAATGAAAGCCGCAATGCTCATACTACCGTTAATTTTCATCCTTGCGGGATATATTATATATAGGTACAAGTACAAGATAGACCCGGCGACATATGAAAACATCCTAAAAGACCTTGTAAAAAGAGGGGATATAAAACAGGAGGAATGACCTGAAGGGAATTTGACAATGCACAGGTATTACAAACGTAGAATCAAGTTCATAATCCGTCTTTACGGATATCTCGACAGGAGAAGTGAAAAGATCCTGAGGCAATATTTTGAAAAAGGGAAAGTTGACAGGATTATAAACGGCAGCAAGCTTCAATATGATCAAGCAATAAGGAAGCTGCCCTCCATAGGCGGTTGCAAAAACTCATACACCCCGATCATGATAATAAACGGGTGGTTTATCAGCATATTCAAAGCCATGAAGCGGGAAGGGCTGAAAGACGATTCTGCTATGTATGTGATTTACCGCACAATGGAAGGCCTTCTCGATAAGCTGCCACGATTTACGGACAAACTCATAAACAAGGTTTTCTTTACAAAAGTAGGGGTTGGCATACTGAAAAGAAAGGCGAAAAAAAGCAGGAAGAAAAAGTATGAAGGAGACTTTGTCTTCAGCGTCGAAACCCCTGTCTGGGGAAAAGAACGGGCAATCGACATCAAGTTCGACGAGTGCGGCGTTCATAAATATTATGAACGGACGGATTGTCCGGAACTGAAGAAATATTGCAACTTCTTCGACCCCATGTATGCAAAAAGGTTCAAAATGGGTCTTGACGCAAACCACACATTCGCACAGGGGTGCGACCAATGTGTTCTAAGCACAAACAATAAAAGAAGAACGATCAACCCCGAAAATATTGAAGAAATGATAAAAACCGCCCGATCCGAATTGAATGTGAAAACCGATGACTGACAGGAATGAGGCATGTACCTAGATATCCCACTTAAGGTGAAAAATTACGAACGAGATCAAAACACTCATGATATATATAGTGAAATGTGTTATATTGAAAAAACAATACGGACAAGAGGTGCAATATGAAGATATCGACACAGACAGCAGGTCTGGCAAGGGCTTTCAGGGACGAAAAAGCGGTGGAACTCCTATGCGAGGCCGGTTACGACAGCCTGGACTTTTCAATGTTCTGGCGCAACGGTTCCACTCTTCCCATAGAAGAGGAAGATTTTTTGGAAAATGCAGCAAAATTCAAGAGGATAGCAGATGGCTACAATGTTGAATTCAACCAGACCCATGCCCCCTTTCCGTCATATGTGGAAGGTGATGATGACTACAATGAATGGATGAAACCTCTTATTGTAAAATCGATAGAGGCCGGCGGCATACTGGGGGCGAAGTATGTAATAATCCATCCCATAGATTTGTCTGAAAATCAAAAAGAGTTCAACATGGAATTTTATAAATCACTTGCCCCTCATGCAAAAAAAGCGAATGTGAAAATCGCCATCGAGAACATGTTCGCATGGAGCGAAGAAAAACAGCAGCTTGTAAAGAACGTATGCTCGGACGGGCCGGAAATGTGCGATTATATAGATTCCCTCGAAGACGACTGCTTTGTAGCCTGCCTGGACATAGGCCACTGCGGAATTATAGGCGAGAGCGCCCCTGAAATGATAAGACAGCTGGGTCATGACAGATTGAAGTCGCTTCACATCCATGACAACGACAATGTCAGCGACCTGCATACGCTCCCATATTTGGGGAAAATAGATTTTGCCGGTGTGATGAAGGCGTTAAGGGATATAGATTATGACGGGGAGCTTACTTTGGAAGCGGACACCTTTCTGGCGGCGTTTCCCGATGAATTGAAAATTGAAGCGGTTAAGCTGATGCAAAAAACCGCAAGGTATTTGACAAAATTATAGAAAAAGTTTTTTTGTTGCCTGGCTTCCATCCAAAGGATATAATAATCTGGTAATCCGGATGGCTTGATTTTACGTGGGGGCATAGCTCAGCTGGGAGAGCGTTCGGTTCGCATCCGAGAGGTCGAGGGTTCGAGTCCCTTTGTCTCCACCAAAATCAAGCCCTAGTTAGGGATTCACGCTAAAATTCCAAATAGAAAACTAAGATATACTCTTTTACTAAAAAGATTCAATATATGCGGGTTTTCAGCACATGTCCAGTATTATTGGCAATCTGAATCAAGCTAAACCAGATTCCAAAGCGTGTTGTTCAGCAAGCCTCAATTACAAGAACCTGGTTAGGGATATTGAAATAGCTGAGCCATTCAAAGTAGTGAAACTCAACATCACATATATCGGAGTCGGTGAAGGATGCGACTAATTGTGCAAAATCAGGGATGGAAAAAGCGAAATAGTTCTGCCGCATGTAATGGTTGATAACATGAAGGCTGAAATTGTAATAAAAGCTATTTAAACAATTAATAAGAGATGGGCTCCCCATGAAGGGCTGAGGCAGTTGAAGCAAAGGAATAAAAGGAGTGTGGCTTGGCAAAACGACCGGAAAAGAATTGACTTCCAAGGAGGGGCTGTCTCCTTTTAAACAACTCCGGTAAACTATATTTGCTTGTTTTTGGAGACAACGAATGTTTTTGGGAAAATAGGGAGGGATAATGATTTTTAAACTTGCTGCCAAGATAGGTAAAAGCAT
>CAZWVS010000142.1:2001-5406 GCA_964636935.1 uncultured Clostridiaceae bacterium | reverse complement strand
CCCCACTGTTCCGGATATGGATTACATAAGCGGCAAGGAAATGGATGAGATCATTCTTGATGTTTTCCCTTACGGGGAAAGTGAATTCACAATATATGACGACGACGGCATAACTATGGAGTATGAAAACAATGCGCGTTGTGAAATAAGGGTATATTGTAAGCAGGAAGCGGACATCATTTCCATTACGGCTGAAAAGAGGAAAGGCACCTTCACAAAAATGCCTGAAAGCATTAGGTCAACCCTTAGGGTGAGGGGCGAAAAACCGGCTTCAGTGACAATCGACGGTCAAAACCGTGATTTCGACTTCGAAGACGGATGCTGGACGGTTGAAGTCGACGACTTGACGAAAGGCTTCGCTTTAAAAGCCAAAAAGATGTAAACTAAAATGCAAGGCAGGTGTTTATAATGAAAGAAACTATAACTGACAAAGATAAGATATTAAAGACAAAATGGGCCGACGCCGCAAGCAGGGAAACCCCGTTGTGCGAATATCCCAGGCCCGAATTGAAAAGGCGTGAATGGCAATGCTTGAACGGCGTGTGGGAATATGCGGTCATCGGAAAAGAGGCTTTAGCCCCTGAGGGGACCGACGGCAGCATCCTTGTGCCCTTTTCCCCCGAAACATTATTAAGCGGTGTGGGAAAAGCGCTTTTACCGGGTGAAAAGCTTTATTACAAGAGGACTTTTAATCTAAGCCTTTCAAAAGACGACAGCCGGGTGCTTCTTCACTTCGAAGCCGTGGACTGGAAATGCACCGTTTTATTAAACGGCATTGAATGCGGCTCACACACCGGAGGATACATCCCGTTCCATTTCGATGTGACCGAACATGTAAAACAAAAGGACAATGTCCTTGAAGTGCTTGTAACGGATCCCACGGACACCATGTGGCAGCAACGCGGGAAACAGTGCCTGAACCCTTCAAAGATATGGTATACGCCCACAAGCGGGATATGGCAGACCGTTTGGCTCGAAACGGTTCCCCGGGAGTTTATACAAAGCATATCGATTGTTCCCAAACCTGAAGAAAAAAAGGTCGAGCTCAATGTGAAATCCAACTCAAAATCACAGATTAAAGCTTTAGTTTATGCTAAAGGCAAGTTGGTCGCACAGGGTGAATTCAACACCGGACAGGCTGTCGATATCAAAATCCCTTTGCCTCATCTATGGACCCCGGACGACCCTTTCCTATATAAACTGGAACTAAAGCTACAGTCGGATACCGGCTCCGACAATGTGGAATCATATTTCGGCATGCGTTCGGTCTCCATGAAAAAAGGTCCTGCCGGAAGGGATATCGTGCTTTTAAACGGCGAGCCTGTTTTTATAAACGGCCCTCTGGACCAGGGGTATTGGCCGGAAAGCGGAATGACCCCCCCTGCCGACGAAGCCATGATTTTCGACATTGAACAGATCAAGGCGCTGGGGTTCAACGCGGCAAGAAAACACGTGAAAATCGAATCAAGGCGCTGGTACTATCATGCGGACAGGCTCGGACTGCTGGTTATTCAGGACATGCCTTCCGGCGGAAAGCACATGGCAAGCCCGCTTCAGACAAGGATGGCCATTCTTTTCGGATTAAGCATGCCCGACAACAACGAAAAGGCTTATGACGCCGGCTTAAGGTCGGATCCGACTTCAAGAAAGGATTTCGAGAATGAGCTTCTGGAGATGATTGAACATCTGGGAAACCATCCATCCATCATAATATGGTGTCCTTTTAATGAAGCCTGGGGGCAGTTCGACTCAAAACGCATATACGAGCTCATAAAGAAAACCGATAAAACCAGGCTTGTCGACCATGTGTCCGGATGGTATGACCAGAAATCCGGCGACTTTAGAAGCGTCCACACATATAAGATCAAGCTGAAAAAGCCACCGGAAAATGATAAACGGGCTTATCTGATAAGCGAATACGGTGGATATAATTATATCGACAAGGGGCATTTGTGGAACGCCGAGGGCGAATTCGGATACAAATTTTTCGACTCGACGACAGACCTTATGAACGCCTATGAAAAACTGATGATTGAACAGGTTTCACCTTTGATGGAAAAGGGTCTTTGCGGTGTTATTTATACACAGTTGTCCGACGTGGAAACCGAAACAAACGGCATTTTCACATACGACCGGGAAGTCATGAAACTCGATCACGTAAGAACAAGGTCGGTCCATCTCCTGCTTTATGATAAATTCAAAGACATTAATTCAACAAAGTAAATGCTAAAACCGCCGGAAACAGACCGGCGGTTTTTCTTTATAAATCATCTGTCCAAAACAAGCGGCAGGAAGAATCCGTAACCCTCCCTGACCATGTCTTCCAGAGGGATGAATCTAAGCGACAGGCTGTTTATGCAATATCTGCGCCCACCAGCTTCTTCGGGTCCGTCACTGAATATATGGCCCAGATGCGTGTCGCCCACCCTGCTTCTGACCTCGGTCCTTACCATGTCGTAACTCAAATCCTCACGGTACACTATCACGTCCCAGTCAACCGGCTTGGTGAAACTGGGCCATCCGCAGCCCGAATCGTATTTGTCACGCGAACTAAACAGGGGCTCCCCCGTCACAACATCCACATAGAGTCCCGGGTCGTGGTTGTCGAAAAACTCGTTTTCAAATGCGGGTTCCGTGCCGTTCATTTGGGTCACATCATATGTTTCATCGTCAAGCATTGCCCTTCTTTCAATGTCGGATGGCCTTTCATATTTATCGGGGTCGACCGTTACGTATGTTTCATCGTACAGTTTAGCAAAACTGATATGACAGTATCCCAGAGGATTTTTTACAAGATAATCCTGATGGTATTCTTCAGCTGCATAGAAATTGTCCAGGGGCAGGACCTCTGTAACGATTTCGGCTTTGTGATTTTCCTGTTCTTTTTCAACGGCTTCGATGATTACCGGCAAATCCGCTTCTTCATCATCATAATATATTCCGGTCCTGTATTGTGTCCCGACATCGTTTCCCTGCTGGTTTAAAATCACAGGATTTATCGCCCTGAAATAGTAATTCAACAACTCGTCGAGGCTTATCATTTCCGGATCATAGCTGACTTTCACCGTTTCGGCATGACCTGTCCCTCTATTTATGACATCTTCATAGGACGGATTTTCAGTGTTTCCGTTTGCATAACCCGATATGGCCTCGGCGACTCCCGGCACTTTTTCCATATATGCCTCCATGCCCCAGAAACATCCTCCGGCAAGCCATATGTCCCTCAGATTGCTTTCATCGAATTCAATCCCTTCATTGGGATTGTCCGGGAACCCGTTTTGAGTTCCGTTTTCTTGAGGGTTCTCCTCTGTTTCCTGCCCTGTATCTCTCTCGAAGACTCCACAGGAAACCGCCAATATTGCAGTTAACACAAACCAATCCTCTTGATGATTGTTGTGGTTCTAT
>CAZWVS010000142.1:0-1991 GCA_964636935.1 uncultured Clostridiaceae bacterium | reverse complement strand
ACACAAACAATACCGCTATAAATAAGATCTTTTTATATTTTTTCATAATCATTTCCTTCTATTTCAATGTGACTATCTAATCCATTGATTCAAATATTTCATAAATTCGTGTGTTTTTCACATCTCCTTGAACCTTGTCGTATATGTTGCCCTTTTCATCGATGAAAAACGAAGTGGGCGCTATGTTGATTTCGTATTCCATAAAAACTTTTCCTCCCTCATCCAGAAGGACTGTGGCAGCATTATCCTGCTTTTCATACCATTCTATGAATCCCTGTGAAGATTTTTCACCGCTGAATCCGGGCGCAACCATCGTAAGGACCACAATATCTTTTTCAGGCGCCTGCTTAGCCAGTTGATCAAGCTCATCCAGACCTTCCAGACACGAAGGGCACCAGGTCGCCCATATTTTCAAATACACTTTGCTGCCACGATAATCGGAAAGCGTATGGATGCCGCCCTTTGTATCCTTCAAGGTGAAATCATATGCATCGCCGCTTTTATCCCCTGTACCGGACGAGCAGGACACACCTATAACGGATGTTGTCAATATTATGGCCAGTATGATCAGAAACCTTTTCTTCATGCTTCCCTCCGCTTTGCATCTGCAACAATCAATCCCTTAATGTTCATCCGGCTTTATGGATGTGATTCTTATGTCTATTATTTCCTCGGATGACTCAAGTTTTTTTGCGGCTATGAGGTCGAGCTCCAGTTCAAGCCGCCTTATCTCGTCAAGATGCAAATCGAATCTGATAAAGTTTTCATCCTGTATCATCTCTTCCACACCGAACTTCTCTTTCACCACTGTTGCGGCTTCTTCCACTGTGAACGACCGTGATGCGTAATATATGTCCTGACAGTCTTCGCAACCGATGTTTAACGGAGACCCTCCGGGATTGATGGTGACAGCCCCAGGCTCGTGAAGCGCGGAAGATTCAAATCTGTATATCTCCTCAGGTCTTTTTTCTTCAGCATCCCCATCTGTGGGCTCTTCGGTGTTCTGTTCCGTCGGCGTTGGAGTTTCACCCGGTTCGGATTCTTCGACTCCTGACCCGCAGGCCGATAAAACGGCCAAAACCATAATAAAGGCAAAAAGCGAAATCATCACTTTCGTTTTATTTATTTTAAAATTTTTCATTTCTTCAACCACCCTGTTCCAGTCTTTTGTATTATTTATCTATTTACCCTTTTTATCCACAGTTATTACAAACCGGGACAAACACAATAACCCTTATATGGAAAAATGCCGGGGGTTCCCCCGGCATTTCATGTGTTTTTAAATTGTTATATAAGCCGGCTACTCGGCATTGGCTGCAATATAATCGTCTACATGTACATAAACCTTGATTTCCGTAAAGCTTGTGGTTCTTCTTCCATGCAAGTTGATGCGATCATTCCCGACAACGATATAGGCCCTGTTGTCTTCTATGGACGCTTCATCTTCATCCAATAGATCCACATAAAAGTCAAACACATCCTGAATGTCTTTTGAAACATCATAAAAGAATATTACATAATCGCCATTCGGATCAGGCGCGTCTTCAAGTTCCCCCGCAAAGTAATAATTCCTGTTTTGCATGGCCGATTCGGGATATCTTTCAAATGGCTCGGGAAGGGTCATGCTTCCCGGTTCAATTTTTTTGGTTTGAGTCGTAGACGAACCACCCGAACATCCAACTGCAATCAGTACAAAACTCATTATTACTGCAAAAACAAGAACTAATTTTCTACTCTTCATAATTTTATCCTCCTAATTCCTTTTGTCGTACACTATAATTGTCAAAATTTTTTATAAAATATTCCAATCACCTAGCAATGATAACAAAGAAACAACAAATAGGCAATGAATATACAACTAAGTTTACAATTTGTTAATAAATAATACAGTTACAATATTATTCCAAATATACTATATATTTACCACATAAAGCATTACACTAATCAAAAAAATGTGAATCCCTGTTAATATTTCAATCGGCCGTGCCGTC
>CAZWVS010000141.1:0-5408 GCA_964636935.1 uncultured Clostridiaceae bacterium | reverse complement strand
GATATTTCTCATTTAGAGAATCCCTGGCGTTTGTGAGCAGGTTCATCAGGACCTGTTGAATTTGTTGGCTTCTGCATTTCAGCTTAGGGATGCCTTTCTCAATCTCGACATTGAGTGTGATGTTGTCATTTTTGAAAATCGCCCTTACCAAGGACAGCGTTTTCGAAACGATATCTTCAATTTGCGCATAACTGTGCTGTTTTCCGGATTGCCTGGAAAAATCCAGAAGGTTTTTGACAATATCCGCGACGCGGTTGGTTTCATGTATTATCTCTTCTGCCATACTGTTTATTTCCTCATCCGATTGGTTGGAATCGAGAATGACCTGACCATAGTTCAAAATACCGTTGATGGGATTGTTTATTTCGTGTGCGACCCCGCTGGCCAATGTTCCGATTGCCTCCAGTTTTTGCTGGTTCCTTAAATGGGCTTCCAATAACATTCTTTGCTCTTCCAGTTTTTTTCTTTCCGTTATATCGATTCCGGAAGAGAGGATTTCGGGCTCCTCCTGGTCAAGATTATCAAGTAAAATGCTGCTGAAAGTGATGATTTTTTCATTGCCTTCCGAATCGATTATCGAAAGATCGTGAGGCATATAATTCTGAGCGTTTTCATTCAATAGATACATCAGGCTTTCCCTGTATTCTTCCCTGCTCTTTTCAGGGACAAAATCAAGCCAGTTTTTCCCTATTATTTCATCTTTGTCCAATGTCAGGATTTCGCAGCCCTTTCGGTTGATTGAATGTATTATCATGTTTGTATCCGTCAAAACAATAATCGAACCCGCAATTTCCAGATATAGTTCGGCCTTATCCTTTTCCAGTTGGATATCCTCGGTAACCTTTGTTATTTTCCTGAAAGCCGGATATGTAAGAAGAAAAATAAGAAGAGCCGTGCTTATGACATAAAACAGACCCTTTATTATGTTGATTATGAATATGTCCTTGTTGCCGATATATAAATTATTGACAATTATGTCGCTCAATATAATCCAGGCGCAACCGAAAAGAAAATATATAACCGTTATTATTATTGCCCGCCTGAAAGCTTTGCTTTTAAAACCAACCTTGTCCCGTTTAAACACTTTTGCCTCTCTTTCACAGATGGCCGAAGGATATCTGTTTTCACTCAAACAGTTATTACGAATATACCCTGTTTTGCAAAACATAATAATACAATTTCATTATATCCCTCCGCCGGAGTTTTTGAAAGACGAGAGTTATATAAAGAGGTTGTTTATATGAGTTTATACGAGAAATGCATATTTTTAAAAAGGAATTTGACAGGCAAGAAGCTTTCTGTTAGAATTCTTTTTAACAAACGATATATAGAGCGAGGAGTGCATCTTTGGGTTCCGCGTCACAGACGGTCAGGGCCGAGCGGTGCAGGTGTTTTAACACACTACACTACCATAGGGATAAAAACCCGGGTACGGAGTCCTAGGCAACAGCCTGGAACCTGTCCGGGTTTATTTATATATAAAAAGGGGGATTGGACATGGAAACAATCGTACTTGAGAATTTGTCAAAGACATATAAGGTCAAAGTACGGGAAGAAGGCGCAAAAAATGCGCTCAAATCGCTTGTGAAACCTAAATACAGGGAAGTGGAAGCGGTTAAAGACGTAAGCTTTTTGGTAAAGGAAGGCGAGATGCTTGCATTCATAGGACCTAACGGTGCCGGCAAATCCACAACCATAAAAATGCTTACCGGGATCCTTCATCCGACATCGGGTTTTGCGAGCGTGCTCGGACTTGACCCTTCAAGGGACCGCAGAAGGCTTTCATACCAGATCGGAGCCGTGTTCGGGCAGAAGTCCCAGCTTAGTTTCCACCTTCCCCCGGTGGACAGCTTCAGGCTGCTCTCCCATGTTTATGAGGTTGAAAAGGATGTTTACGAAAAAAGGCTTGCCTTTCTTTGCGAACTGCTGGAACTCAACGAGTTCATGGACACCCCGGTTAGAAAACTGTCCCTCGGACAAAGGGTCCGGTGTGAATTTGCGGCATCGCTGCTCCATAACCCAAAAATACTTTTTTTGGACGAACCGACAATCGGCCTTGATGTTGTTGTTAAACACCGTATAAGGGATTTGATAATAAAGCTTAACAGGGAGGACAACGTCACCATATTCCTCACAAGCCATGACGCCGGCGATGTGGAAAACCTGTGCCGGAGGGCCATAATCATAGACCGTGGCTGTGTGGCTGTGGATATGTCCGTAAAAAAAATGAAATATGACTACCTTAATAAAAAGGTTGTTTCATTGAAGCTCAATGAAAGTGCGGATATTCCGGTACCCGAGGGGGTCACATTGATCAAGGCCACCCGGTATGCCGCTAAATTCTACGTGGATACCAGAATCATGCCCATAGGCGCGGTGATTTCGATGCTTGATCCAAAAAACATAGCGGATATAACCATCGAAGAACCGCCGATGGAGGACATAATTGCGGCGATATACACGAACGGGGGTGAAGGCGGATGAGGAAATACGCGGCAATAGCCGGAATAAGCATAAAAAACGCGCTGGTATACAGGGCTAATATAACAGGGCGCATCATTTTCTATTTCGTTTTCATCTTTGTCTTTTTCAGCCTTTGGAGCATGATTTACAGTGGAAACGAGATCGAGGGATACAATCTGACGCAGATGATATGGTATGTCTGCATGACAGAGCTTGTGGTTTTCTGCAGCGGGGCGGGAATTTTCGGCAGGATGAACCACGAGATAAAATCCGGCTCGGTGGCATATCAATTGTTAAGGCCCTGGAACTATGTGTTCAGACAGTTTGCGGACATGCTTGGAAACATATCTTTCAGCGCATCCATATTCACCTTCATGGCAATCATACTGGGAATGGTGTTCGTGGGGCCGATAAAAAATTTCAACCCGGCCGCCATACCCTTTATCATAGTGTCGTTCATGCTGTCCATAACCATGAATTTCTTTATTTACATGAGCCTGGGATTGCTGGCATTCTATTTTGAAGAGAGTTCACCGTTCTATTTCATCTACCAG
Organism: uncultured Clostridiaceae bacterium; assembly: GCA_964636935.1. GTDB lineage: Bacteria > Bacillota > Clostridia > DUPQ01 > DUPQ01 > JAFGQE01. The sequence continues at coordinate 2,391 of CAZWVS010000141.1, read as the reverse complement.
AAACTGCTGTTTGTGTTCGGTATGCTGCTGCCTATAGAATTTCTGCCGGTATGGGCTCAGGAGATTTTGATATATCTGCCTTTTTCGCTTATAACATGGGCTCCTGCGAAGATGGTGGTGAATTTTTCGTACGGGCATGCGCTTAAAGTGATCCCGCTGCAGGCGATATGGTGCGCAGCGGCGATAATGTTGTCGTTGTTCGTATTTTCGAGAGGAGTGAGGAAAATAAATGTTCACGGAGGTTAAAAAACACGTAAAACTGGTTTTTAGATATTTTTCATTCAACCTGTCCGCCCTTGCGGAATACAGGACGAGTTTTTTGGTGCAGGTTTTCGGAATGGCTTTGAATAACGCAAGTTTCGCTTTTTTCTGGTGGGTGCTGTTCGATAAGCTGGGGACAGGGATAGGCGGTTACGGCTTCAGGGACGTGATGTTTCTTTGGGCTGTCGCATCCACGGGTTTCGGATTGGCCCATGTTTTCTTTGCAAATGCGAACAGCTTGTCGGGGATAATCATGACCGGGGAGTTGGACACTTACCTGCTTCAGCCAAAAAATCCCTTGATCAACTCGATTTCGGCGAGAATGTCTGCAACGGCCTGGGGTGATGTGCTCTACGGAATCATACTGCTTGTTCTTATAAAGGCCGATGGAATGATGTGGCTGATGTTTTGCGTCAGCATATTCACAGCGGCCTTGCTGATAACTTCAATTGCGGTGGTGGGCCATTCATTGACATTTTTCTTTGGAAACATGGAAACCTTTGGAAGGACATTATGGGAATTCACTATAACTTTCTCCATATATCCCGAATCCATATTCAAAGGCCCGGTGAAGTTCATGATAATGACGGTTCTTCCCATCGGATTCATAACCCATGTGCCCTTGAGACTGGTTCATAATTTCTCTATTGGCACGTTCTTGCTGCTTTTGGGTGTCACGGCCCTGTACGGGGTTTTCGCATTCCTGCTTTTCATGAAAGGGCTGAAAAAATATGAGTCCGGAAACCTGATAATCACCAGAATGTGAAAGGTATTCGGTATGCCGGTGTTAAATAGACGCGAGAGTTTGGGCCTTTGGAATAGAGCTCGATGAAAGTCTATGTAAAGTCTCTGGATATTAGATAAAAAGAGGGACGGCGTTATTTGCTCAATCCTGGAGATTTTTGACATATATCTTGATTCACCGTATAGTAAAAAGAACAAGATATTATTCCAAAGGAGGATATATTATGAGTTTCACATTATCTATAGGGGATAAGGCGGTTGATTTTTCCCTTTTGGCAACAGATGGCAATACTTATTCTTTAAAAGATTTTTCCGATGCAAAAGCACTTATCATTTTTTTCACATGCAATCATTGTCCTTTTGTAACCGGTTCTGATGAAGTAACAAGAGAAACCGCAGAAAAATTTATCCCAAAAGGGGCACAATTTGTGGGAATAAATTCCAATAGCGTCAATACCCATGCAAATGACTCTTTTGACCATATGGTTAAACGAATGAAAGCAAATGAATTCCCATGGGTATATCTGCGGGATGAAAGCCAGGAAGTTGCAAAGACATACGGTGCCTTGAGAACGCCCCATTTCTATGTTTTTGATAAAGACCGCAAGTTGATCTATACCGGTCGTGGTGTTGACAATCCAAAGGATACGGATAAGATGACCATAAATGACCTGGACAATGCGTTGACAGAATACTTTGCCGGCAAGGAAATCACCACCCCTCTCACCAATCCCATTGGATGTAATGTAAAGTGGGATGGGGAAGACCAGCATTGGATGCCTGCCGACGCGTGTGATTTAGTTTGAACCTCTCATAACTATAGGCACAGGTGATCTTCACTTAAGCATAAAAATCACAGTTCCACTCAAGACGGGAAGTTTGATCTTGCTCTGTAAAAGCATATGGTTTGCGACGAACTTAAATAGTGTCAAGCCTATCTCATTTTTCCACCAGAAGACATAACAAACAGGGTCGATAACCTCGACTGGATGCTAATATTTGCTCTTTGAAAAATCTGATGGAAATTTCAGAGGGCAAAGAAGAAGAAATGTCCGGTACCTTTGATTCCCCCTGCGATTACTTGAAACCGACTGTTATTTGCAATACGGCGATTGTCCGCCCCGTTGATGATATAATGGTTGAGTGCTGAAAAAAAGCATTTTATATTCAGCACTGTTGACAGGCGGGGGCAAAAGAACGAAAAACATGTTATCAAGTCATACTCGGAGTGCTTGCCAGGCCTAAATCGAGACAGATATATTTCAGGAGGGATTAAACATGGGAAAAGACAAACATTACAAGACGAAAACCATGGACGGGGAAAAAGTAAAAAAGATAAAAAACAAATATTATGAGAAGGAACTAGCCGGCCTGCAGCTTGAGCTT
>CAZWVS010000140.1:0-5417 GCA_964636935.1 uncultured Clostridiaceae bacterium | reverse complement strand
CATCACATATGAATCGTAAGGTGTCAAAAAAACAGCTGAACTGGTGCCTGCAAAAATGGGAGGGGTGAGCCACAGGGTCAATTTCGTCCCCGAAGGCGAAAGCAATGTCGTAGGGAGCCTCGATGAGGATTCCAACGGATATGAGGCAGGCCTCCGCGAGGGGGACAGGATAGTTGAAATAAACAAAAATCCCGTCGGGGACAGGTATGACATCGACCGGTATATGCAATCCTTTGAAGGCGGAACCCTGAATATTGTCGCCGAAAGGGATTCAAAGGAAATAAACCTGGCTTTTGAAGCGGAAAAAATCGAAGAGCCCGATTATTACGACATGGGGATATATTACACAGGCTCGCCTACAAACCCTTGGACCGCGCTGAAACACAGTGTGAAATTCTCCATATCCACAATCCGGTCGGTCCTGATGTCGCTGGCCTGGCTTATAACAGGAGCCGTGAAGTTCAGTGAAATGATGGGTCCGGTGGGAATTGTCTCGACGATGGGTGAAACCATAAAACAGGACACTTTCAGGATGTTCATCATCAACCTTGCGAACATGATGGCTTTCATAAGCCTGAACCTGGGTCTGATAAACCTCATACCTTTTCCCGCGCTTGACGGAAGCAGGATAGTCATCCACACGATAGAAGGGATACGTAAAAAACCCTTCCCGATGGAAAAAACGGCATGGCTGACAATAGCGGGGTTCGTGCTGCTGATAGCCTTGCTCATATTTGCGACATTCAACGATGTGATTAGATTGATAGGGCTTGGATAATGAAAGCGAAACGTGAAATAAAAATAGGGGACAGGTGGATAGGCGGCAAAAACCCCGTGATGATACAGTCCATGACCAATACGGACACCAGGGACGCAACTGCAACCATAGCCCAGATAAACTCTCTTGCGGCAGCCGGATGTGAAATGGTGCGGGTGTCGGTATTCAATGACGATTGCCTTGGGGCTATTGGGGAAATCAAGCGAAAAACCTCTGTGCCCATAGCGGCGGACATACATTTCGACTACAGGCTCGCTGTAGGCAGCATTGAAAAAGGTGTGGATAAGATCCGCATAAATCCGGGCAACATCGGTTTGCGAAAAGGGGTTTTGGAAATAGTGCGCAGCGCACGCGAAAGAAACATACCCATACGCGTGGGGGTCAACTCGGGTTCGCTCAGCAAAGACCTGTATCCAAAGTACAACGGACCTGTTCCCGCAGCCATGATGGAGGATTTGAAACGGCAGATAGGCATGATCGAGGACATGGGGTATGAAAATCTGGTAATTGCGGCAAAGTCCACGGACCTGGATGCGACGGTCAGAACAAACAGGATGATGAATGAGATTTACGACTATCCCGTGCATCTCGGACTTACGGAGGCGGGCACCGAATTTTCCGGTGCCGTTAAAGCTTCAGCCGCAATGGCTATACTCCTTGCCGAAGGGATCGGCGACACAATCCGGTATTCCCTGACTGCGGATCCCGTCAAAGAGGTGCAAGCGGCGAAAGTCCTTTTAAGGGCGATGGGCTTATATAGAAAAGGCGTAAATATAATATCCTGCCCCACGTGCGGGCGAACCGAAATCGACATAATAGGCATTGCCGGGGAACTTGAAAGAAGAACATCGGGACTTGACATCAATCTCGATGTAGCCGTGATGGGATGCATAGTGAACGGCCCGAACGAGGCAAGGCACGCCGATGCGGGACTGGCCGGAGGGAAGGGCAGGGCGGTCATATTTAAAAAAGGGAAGATCATAAAAACTGTCCGTGAGGATGAAGCCCTGGACGCGCTTATGGGAATCATACTTGAAAGCAACCGGGAGGACTGATGAAAGAAGCGCAGGATATAATCAACAAAATAAAGGTGAAAAACGCAAGGATAAACAGGATCAGCAAAAAAATCACCGTGGAGCTTTCCACGCGGGATTATCTTTTCATTGAAGAGGAAAGACAGATTTCGGAGTATTTCAAAAAGCATTTCAGCACCGACAACCTGGAAATCAAATGTGTGGTCGAAAAACCCGAAATAGGGGATAGGGAGAAAAGGGACATTGTTGAAAGGACCATAGAGTTTTGTCCGACATTAAACCCGTACAAGGACGAAATTAAAATAGATGTGTCCGATGACGGCATCAGCATAAGCGTACCGGACATATGCGAACCCCTGATGAGCGCCACCGGTGCTTTGAGACACATATCCGAATACACTGTCAACTGTCTGGGCTTCGATTCGGGGGCAAGCTGCAGAATAATCCGCAATGAGAGGCGGAATGAGCGGTATAACAAGATAAAACAGGAGCTGGATAGCAGAATAAACAGGGAAAACGGGAAAATCGACATAAGCCGGAAACCGGAAAAGAAAGCCGTACAGACGAATAATTACGCAGGCAGAAGAAGGAAAGTTCAGACTGTCAAGATATGCGACCTTGACAATGAATACAGCAAGGTGGCATTCAATTGCGAAATAATCTCGTCTGAACAAAGGGCGACCCGGTCCGGACGCATATTGATAAAATTCGAAGCCACGGACTTCACTTCATCGATTACATGCATCCATTTCACGGATGCGAAAAAAGCGGTTCCCATGATGGAAATGCTAAAAGAGGGCATGAATGTCACGGTGGAAGGCAAATACAGCTACTCCAACTTCGAACAGGAAAACGTAATAATCGTCAATAAGATCGAACCCTGTGAATCGGTAAGGAATTTGAGGACGGACGATGCCCGGGAAAAAAGGACGGAGCTCCATCTTCACACGAAAATGAGTGCGAAGGACGGATTTATCGAACCTGAAAAACTTTTTAAAAGATTGTCCGAATGGGGACACAAGGCAGTAGCGATAACCGATCACGGTGTCGTGCAGGCTTTCCCCGATGCTTCATTTTATTCGCAAAAATACGGAATCAAAGCCATATACGGGGTGGAGGGCTATCTTATCGATGACGGTGAAGCCATTATATACAACCCGACGGACGATGGCTTCCCCGACAAGCTGATAATGGTTCTCGGACTTGAAAACGGGGGCTTTGAAGCCTGCGAACGGCATGACGGGCAAAACGGGGAATCCCGGATATTCGAAGATGCGGATTCCGTTTTGAAGGCCTTCCCGGGAATGGCCGCAGCCTATCTTCCCCATGACCGGGAGGATTTTCGCATAAAGGAACTGGCTAAATCCGGCATCGCTGTGATCAATATCGAAATGACCGTAAGAAGGTTCATTGCCAATAAGTGGATGGGCGGGAAAAAGGCGGACAAGACCGGCGGTCCCGCGGGAACTGCATCCGTCGCCCTAAATGAAATCAAGTCGGTGTATGAAAACAGGGAATTCAAATCGCTCAATGACATGTGTGTGAAATCGGCAGCCGCGGCATCGCGAAAAAACATGACACAGCATCATGTGGTCATCCTGGCGAAAAACAAAGCGGGGCTAAAAAACCTTTACGAGCTGATATCGTATTCCCACCTTGAGTTCTTCTATAAAAAACCCCGGATACCGAAGAGCGTGCTTGAGTCCAAAAGACTGAACCTGATTGCGGGCAGCGCCTGTGAGGCGGGGGAACTGTACCGGGCCGCTGTAAACAAAGCCGATGATGAAGAACTTGAAAGGATCGCCTCCTTTTATGACTATTTGGAAATACAGCCTGTGGGCAACAATGCTTTCATGGTCAGGGACGGAATCCTTGCAAACGAGGAAGAGATCAAGACCGTCAACAGGAAAATAGACTCCCTGGGCCAAAAGACGGGCATCCCCGTGGTTGCGACCTGCGATGCGCATTTTTTCGACCGGATGGACGAGATATATAGAAAAATCATAATGCACGGCATGAAATTCAAGGATGTGGAATTCCAGGCGCCCCTTTATATGCGGACTACGTCGGAAATGCTTGACGAATTCGCATATCTGGGTCCTGAAAGGGCATACAGCGCCGTTGTAAAGGCGCCTGCAGCCATAGCCTCGATGATCGGGCATATGATACCCATTCCGCGCGAAACCTATCCTCCGGTGCTTGAAGGCTCGGAAGAGGAGTTGAAAAGGATATGTGAAACAAGGCTGTGCGGGTTGTACGGCGAGAACCCCGTCCAACGGATACGCACCCGCCTGGATAAAGAACTGGATTCAATAATCAACAACGGTTTTGCGGTGCTGTATGTAATAGCGCAAAAGCTTGCAGCCAAATCCATGGAAAACGGATACCTGGTCGGGTCGCGAGGTTCGGTGGGCTCTTCATTTGCCGCATTCCTGGCCGGCATAACAGAGGTGAACCCTCTTGAAGCCCATTACATCTGCCCCCATTGCAAGAACATTGAGTTTGCGGATCCGACCGTATACGACTGCGGGCTGGACATGCCCGACAAGGAATGTCCCGTATGCAAAAACAAATACGGCAAAGACGGATTCGACATACCCTTTGAAACCTTTCTGGGCTTCGACGGAACCAAGATGCCGGATATCGACCAGAATTTTTCCGGGGAATACCAGGCAAAGGCGCACAAACACGTTGAAGAGCTTTTCGGAAGCGACCATGTGTTCAAGGCGGGAACCATATCCACGATTGCCGACAAGACGGCGTTCGGATTTGTAAAGGGCTATCTCGAGGAAAACGGCATACCCTACAACAAAGCCGAAATCAACAGGCTTGTAAAAGGATGTGAAGGCGTGAAAAGGACAACAGGCCAGCATCCGGGGGGGATGGTCGTCCTGCCGAAGGGGTACAGCATACATGACTTCACGCCGGTCCAAAGACCGGCGGACGACAGTTCCTCGGATACGGTGACAACGCATTTCGACTTCAATTCAATGCATGACACGCTTCTTAAGCTCGATATCCTGGGACACGACGATCCGACGGTCTTGAAAATGCTTGAAGACCTCACCGGCAAAAGCGCAAAAGAAATAGACATCAGGGATTCCGCCATCATGTCGCTTTTTAAAAACACGGAAGCCCTGAACCTAAAAGAGGACATCTCATGTGAACTGGGTGTTCTGGGAATACCTGAGTTCGGCACGGGATTTGTCAGGGGGATGCTAAAAACAGCCGTCCCGGAAACCATATCGGAACTCATTAAGTTGTCCGGCCTGTCCCACGGGGAGAATGTGTGGACCGGCAATGCAGAGGATTTGATAATAAAAGGAGTCGCAACTTTGCAGGAAGTCATAAGTATCAGGGACGACATAATGCTGTACCTGATGAGATACGGCATAGAAGCGATAACCGCCTTCAACATAATGGAAAAAATCAGGAAGAAAACAGGAAACCTGAACCCCGATGATGAAAAGACGATGCTTGACCACGGTGTTCCCAAATGGTATGTGGAATCGTGCAAGAAAATCGAGTACATGTTTCCCAAAGCCCACGCGGCCGCATATGTGATAATGGCGCTGAGGATAGCGTGGTACAAGATATATTACCCG
>CAZWVS010000139.1:0-5438 GCA_964636935.1 uncultured Clostridiaceae bacterium | reverse complement strand
TTCGTTACATGTTGTATAAGCTAATTCGTACTCAGATTTTGTTATTTTCTCTTGCTCTAATGCCTCCTTTATTTCATCTTCATCTAAAACAATTATTTTATTATTTGGTAAAAGTACAACATCCAAATATAAATCGTCTATGAATGGCCTTCCATCTTTATCGATAGAGTTACTTCTTGTTACATCAAAGTACCATTCTATTATATTACCTTTGTCATCTATCATTTCAGTCATAGACCAATTTTGATTGTCTGGCATAAAAGCAAACCATATATATCCGTCATCTGCAAGGCATATTTCTCTTTTATCAATTTGTACGATATGTTTATTACGAACACTTTCTATTTTAATATACGATAAATATCCAGATAATTCTTCATCAATATGTTTAAACTTAGAAGAGTATACCTCTAACCAATCCCAACCGGATCCCTCAATATATCTTCTTCTCATTCTTAGTTCCTCTCTAAAAAAAATGCTTCAAACCCCGGAGGTCTTGTCAGTTTTTCGTATAACTCCCCAATTTACGCCATTTCCCATATTCCTTCACAGTGTAGATGTTCCCGTCGTATTTCATAAATAAACCTTATAGGTAATGGTCGGTGATTGGATTTCTTCCTGTTTATATTATACATGAATATTCATTCTGTACAACTATATTTATTAATCGTCAAACGGTGACCGTATTGAGCTTAGCATTACATTGCTTACATGGGTATAGATCTGTGTTGTGGTGGGGCTGCTGTGGCCCATTAGTTCTTGAATATATCGCAAATCCGCCCCCTGTTCCAGCAAATGGGTGGCAAATGAATGTCTCAGCCAGTGGACGGTGGCCGGCTGCCTTATTCCTGCCTTTTGGACCGCTCTTTTAAAAACCTTTTGAACCGATCTCGTTGTTAGAAACCGGTTTGGGTTTGCTCCCGGGAAAAGCCAATCGGTCGGTTTATACGTTTTGTAATACTCCCTTAGAAGCAATAATGCCTTTTTCGAAAGGACCGTATAACGGTCTTTTCTGCCCTTGCCCTGCTGGATGCGTATCATCATCTTTTGGGAATCTATATCATGCAGTTTGAGCCGTACTACCTCCCCCACCCTGAGGCCCGAGGAATATATCAATGTTATGATTGCCTTGTGTTTGATGTTGTCGATCTGATCTATCAATGCCCTGATCTGTTCTTTGCTTAAGATGTTCGGAAGCCTTTTTTCTGCTTTGGGCCTCTTCTGTATATATGCCGCCAGGTTCGGGTCAAAAGCCTTTATGGCGCTTATGACTTGATTCAGATATGTTCCGGATACTTTTCTCTCTTCCAGCAGATAAACAAGATACTTTTTTGTGTTCTCCTTGGATAACGGCAGCTTGAATTCCATTAAACGCCTTATATGCCCAATATATGCCTTTCGGGTTTTTGAGGAATAGTTTTGTATAACAAGGTGCTGGCGGTAATCGAAAAGCTTTTGTTTGTCTATGGAATACATGGCTCCCTCCTGTGGGGTCATTATCCCATAAATGGTATATTTTGTAAAATATTGCGTGTTTTTTCACGGAACATTAATTCCGGAAATATAAAATGTAATCTCCAGCTTCCTCATTCGGGCCGAAACACCGTTCAATTCCATTGGATGCTTTTCTTACGAATTATTATATAGTTAATCTTATGTAGAAATCAACTATAAACCAAATAATCCCATTTATGTCCGATTGCTCAGATAGGGTTGGTCGAAACTCTTTTCATATGCATGGTTCGTTTTAAGTTGTCTGTCCCAGAAGATGTTGCTTGCCAGTCCGATTTTTGAAAGCAGGTTATAGATAAACCCGACGGCCTTCCCCAAGCGTACAGGCTTTGCAAGCCGATTGATATCACCTTGGTTGAACTTCCCGTCAGACACCAGGTTCACAATGGCTTTAACCATGGGTTCAATCATTTTTTCTTGAGCATTGGCCGGCCTTATCTGCATACTTTCCACTCCGCCCCTAATTGCAGTCCCAAGATACGTTCGTCCCAGTCTACGGGACAATAGCTCAAAATATGCCTCGAGATAGTGGGATTGTGCACTTTCGGGAAAGCCGGATTGTACAAAAAAGCTTATATTCCCCTTTGACGCTTGAAGCTTCTCAATAAACGCCATCACGTGTGAAGGCATCGCATGGACATACAGAGGCATGAAGAGCATCACATTTTCCTCTGTTTTGAAAGCTTCCACCCATTCCCCCCATTTGACAGTCTTCTTCAAGTCGCGTATTTCAACCTTTTCGTCAAGGGTCTTTGCGACGTGCTGTAGAATAAGGGCGGAATTGCTTCCGGTCCTTCTCGGGGAGCCGTTGTAGATAACAAGTTTCCCCATCGGCCCTGCTGAAGCGAATTCAATGCTTTTGTTTTTAGCCCGCCTTTTTTCTAAAGGTATCAGTTTAGGGCCTTCTTCACTTATGATGCGAAAAGCCTTTGATTGAAAATGCCATGCCGTACGATACAGATAATCCTCTATGACCTGATTTTCTTGATTTGTTAAACCGTCGGTTTCGTAGTGGAACACCATGTCGGGATATTTTTCGTACCTGGCGAAATGACGGCATTCCCCGCCCACCATTTCTATATATGGGTGATAGTGCGGTATGGTCCTGTCGAAAAATGCTTTAGCCCGATGATTTACAAACCCCTGTGCCGTATCCATCAGTAAAATAACGGTGTCGCTGTTTACATAGTCGGGATAACATTCGGACATTTCATCCTTCATCACACATCTGCCGGGGGTCTTCAGCCAGCAGTTCCAGCATCCGATGCACGCAGATATTGATTGTTCTTGCATATTAACAATCTTAAGCGGTTCGACGAATAGTTTTTGTATAGCCTCATAGATGTCGTTGTCTTGGTTTTCCCTCAGGTCGAACAGGGTCTTCATGCATATTCCTTCTTTCAATACGATTTAACCATGGTACTGATGTAACTGTATGCTCTGGAGGAAAGATTCTATTTCTGTTTTAAAGAGCAACAGCTGATTTCTTAAACCTCTATTATCACTTTGTTTCTTCCGTCTTCCTTGGCCTTATACAGCAACTCGTCGGCCCGTTTCAGGGCTGCTTCAAGATTGCCGTTATATTTCACAACACCCCCGCTTATTGTCACATCAAGTTCGTTAATCAAAGCTTTTCTAAACTTTTTGAGTTTCTCGTGCATATCCGTGGGCGGGCATCCGCTTCCTATAAGCAGGAACTCGTCTCCCCCGAACCTGATGCTGGTCATCTCCCCGAATGTATCCCTCATATGCTTGGCTGTTTTTATAAGTATCCTGTCACCCTCCGTATGTCCAAATGTGTCGTTTATATTCTTGAACCTGTCTATGTCGAATATGAACAGGCAGACGTTTCCGTCCGTTTCATCCAGTTCCTCGACCCTTTCCTTCAGATAACGCCTGTTGAAAATTCCCGTGAGCGTGTCGCTTTTTGATATCCGTTCCATCTCCTCGGAGAATTCAACGGCCTTTTCCCTTTCATAATGATGCTCTCTGGATACCCACATGGCGAGCAGGGATATAAGGATCAATATGACCGGGGTGCTTGTTATCCAGTCGAGGAACATCATTTTCTCCGATACATATGGAAAGATATCGGGAAACAGATAATTGACTATCATCAGTGCCTGGGCTATCAGTATGTGACTTGCCAGAAGGAAAATCCGCATTTTACCTGAAAATGAATAGATGAGCGCCAGGAGCAGCATTATCATATACAGTATGGCCGCTGTCTTCAGACCTCCGTCTGTTATGTAGAATACAGGTAAAACTACGAAGATAATTAAAATAAAGCTGATATCGCGCAACAGCCTTCTCATGTTTTCTTTTTTTATGTAAATGAAAGCCACTGCTGCAATAAAAGCAATGAGTACCAACCATTTTATATTTTTAACCATTGGAATGCCTGTAACGATGTTCATTACAATCATCGCCAGAACGGAAACAATCATGATCACATAAACGAAAAGGACCATCCGCTCTTCCAGCGGGTATTTCCTGTTGCTTATGATATTATTCACAGTTACACCCCTTTTCTTATGGAGTTATTATATTCCTATACTACTTTTGATTCAATGAAGGGGGCTCAACCGCCCACGGGCATATTGCTTCAGTGGGTTTCACTTGAACTTATAGGTCGTTGAAATACCGTTGCCTTCTTTTTGAATGCTTTTGCTAGACTATTCAGTCCTTGATGAATAACTTGAAAATGCCTTGACTACAGTCATTTTTCGCATTTCCAAGTTGCCCGGGTGAAATATTTTTTAAGTAAAAGCGCAAAAACCCTTGCACTTTTGCAGTCCCTATTTATAGTCCTAAAGGAAGTGCCGATTCTTCAATGCCGTTTTGTTCCGGTGCCGCATGTCCAAAGGTATCCTGCACAGGGGCAATGTGGGTTTCACTCACTTTTCTATTATCACCTTGTTCCTTCCGTCTTTCTTGGCCTTATATAAAAGTTCGTCGGCCCGTTTCAAGGTCGCTTCGAGGTCGCCGTTATATTTCACAACACCCCCGCTTATTGTCACATCAAGTTCGTCAATCAAGGCTTTTCTGAAATTTTTAAGTTTTTCGTGCATATCCGTGGGCGGGCATCCGCTTCCTATTATCAGGAACTCGTCTCCTCCGAACCTGATGCTGGTCATCTCCCCGAAATTTTCAAGCATCTGTTTGGCCACCTTGACAAGTATGCTGTCCCCCTCGGCGTGGCCCAGAGTGTCGTTTATTATTTTGAAACGGTCTATGTCGAAAATGAACAAACAGACGTTTCCGTCTATTTCATCCAGCTCCTCCATCCGCTCTTTCAGATACCGCCTGTTGAAAATTCCCGTAAGCGTGTCGCTTTTCGAAATCTGTTCCATTTCCTTGGAAAACTCAGCGGCTTTTTCCCTTTCATAACGATGCTCGTTTGACACCCATAGGGCAAGAAGGGATATGAGAATCAGAACCACAGGTATGTTGGTTATCCAGTCGAGAAACATTGTTTTCTCGGACACGTATGGAAAGATGTCGGGCAACAGATAGTTTATTATCATCAGGGCCTGGGCTATAAGTATGTAGCTTGCCAGAAGGAAAATTCTAATTTTACCGGAAAAAGAATATATGAGCGCCAGCAACAAAACTATCATATATGGTATGGCTGCTGTTCTAAGTCCTCCGCTTAATATGTACATAGCGGGGAAAATCACGAAAATTATGGAAATGAAGGTTATATCGCGAATCAGCCTTCTTAAGTGCTCTTTTCTTATGTAAAAAAATGTAGCTACGGCAACGAAAACGATGAAAGCAAGCCATTTTATGTTGCTCGACATGGGATAGCCTGTAAAAATATTCAACACTATTATTACAGTTATGGAAAGCATCATTGTCAGATAAACGAATAGGACCATCCGCTCTTCCAGCGGGTATTTCCTGTTGCTTATGATATTATTCAC
>CAZWVS010000138.1:600-5466 GCA_964636935.1 uncultured Clostridiaceae bacterium | reverse complement strand
TCGATAGAGGTGACAATCTAAGAATCTCGTGACTTTAGTCGTGAGAGGTTCAAATTCTTAAAAATATCTGAAGTAAGCTATAAGAATGATGGAAAGTGTTGTTTTATCCGGCACGATGGCATTTTCATGTTTTTGTTGACACACATGCGTCATGTTTGCTAAAATGTGTAAGCGGTTCACGTGGCGGCGTAGCTCAGATGGCTAGAGCATACGGTTCATACCCGTAGTGTCACTGGTTCGATTCCAGTCGCCGCTACCATGTGGCCCCTTGGTCAAGCGGTTAAGACACCGCCCTTTCACGGCGGTAACAGGGGTTCGAGTCCCCTAGGGGTCACCAAAGGCAATGAAAAGCATTGCCTTTTATAGTATAATGTATATGGATACGCAAGGCCCCTTGGTCAAGCGGTCAAGACACCGCCCTCTCACGGCGGTAACAGGGGTTCGAGTCCCCTAGGGGTCACCAACAAAAAGACTGTCGAAAGACAGTCTTTTTTTAAACCCTATCCGATGAATCCGTTGATTTCATCTTCCCCGTAACCCGCTTCAAGAAGTGGTTTCCTTATGTTCTCATCCAAGTTGGGAACATACGATTTTATCGCCCTGCCGCTTCCGGACACCTCATATTCGCCGGCTGAGGCCGGTATGAGACAGGAGGTTCCCTTTTTCAGCTGTGTGCCGTTGATTGCAAGGCTTCCTTCAAGCACTGTGAAGCAGTGGAAGCGTTCGCCTTTCGTGTCTTCCGTGAACGTGCCCTTTGATTCGATAAGCTCCGCTGCGAAGTATTCGTTTGCGGCCAGATAGGTTCTTGAAATATTGGCGCAATCGATCCGTATGCCGTTTTTCCTTCCGCCTTTTTCACCGGAGAAATCTATTACATCGAGCGCTTTTTCAACATGAAGCGGACGTTTGTTCCCCTTGTCGTCTGTGCGGTTGTAATCGTATACCCTGTATGTGGTGTTGGAATTTTGCTGTATTTCACATATGAGGTTGCCTTTGCCGATTGCGTGAACAAGACCCGCCGGTATGTTGAAGCAGTCGCCGGGCTTCACTTCGACATAGTTCAAACACTCCTCGACTTTGTTTTCTTTTACAGCCTTTTTAAAGGATTCCCGGGTGACGTCTTTTTTCATTCCCGAAACAAGTTTTGTGCCGGGTTCGGCATCGATCACATACCACATTTCACTCTTGCCCAGGCTTTTGTCTTCATGCTCGTAGGCGTAATCGTCATCTGGATGCACCTGTACCGAAAGGTCGTTGTTCGCGTCTATGAGTTTTATCAACAGAGGGAAAACACCCCCTTTTTTACCGAAAATTTCTGAACCCAGTATCTCGGGGCCGTATTCATCTATAAGGTCATCCAGCCTTTTCCCGGTAAACTCTCCGTTTGCGACTATGCCGGTTCCGTCGGGATGGCATGCTATCTCCCAGCTTTCGGCCACATTGTGGTCGGGAAGCTCCTTTCCCATGGTTTCCAGTTTTCTTCCGCCCCATATATAATCTTTGTAAATGGGTTCAAATAACAGTGGGTAGTACATAAATCCTCCGTGTCTTGCAAATGATAAAATAATTCTAACACAAAAATATACATTGTCTGATGTTTTTTACCTTGAACAGTTCTGGACTTTCCTGCAGGACTAAATTCCAGTTGTCACGCCCTACTCTGGAATTTACTTTTGCAATTCACTGTTCAGAAATTTGATGGAAGCTCCCCCACGATTAATTGACGCCACTATATTTTTTGATATAATCTAAATGTCAGTTAATAAACATAAGCATGTTGAACAATACATGCCAAAGTGCATATATCAGATAACAGGACAAACAATATATCAAGGAGACGGAAATGAAAAAACTATTTATTTTTGTGATTATTTTATCTTTTCTGTTCACCGGTTGCATAAGTGAGAACAATGAGGGGGATTCTGAAGAAAACAGTGGGATTTTGGATGAGCCATCGGAGAAACTTGTTGTCCCGATAATTTACCCGACATATTTTTTTGATGGATATACAAACATGTCCTCGCTTCAACTGGACAAATGGGAGCAGCACCTTTCAGAATTAAGTGGTGCCGACATAAGTATCGATTATGTCGACACAGGCGGGCCACGCAAATCGATGGCCTCGGAATTCCCGGATAAGGGGCTGGTATATATCTGGGATCTGAGCGTGCTGAAACTGTTGGTTGAAAACGGGAAGGTCGTTCCGCTGAATGATTATGTAAAAGGGCTTGAAAATTATGGAGCCATAGGCGAGGATGTGCTTTCATGTTTTACAGACAGGCAAGGGAACCTTTGGGGGCTTCCCTCGGGTTATGACCCTATGTTCACCTATACAAGATATAATCAGGACATTTTGGACGAGCTGGGATTGGAAATTCCAAAAACTTTGTCCGATTATGAAAAAGCAGGCAGGCTTTTTCAAGAAAAATATGAAACAGAAAAAGTAAAGTATCTTTTGAATATAACAAGAAGCGACACTGAAAATCTGTTTTACATCAGCAATATTTTTACAGCATTCGGATGCTATCCGAATATCCGGGGAATTCAAAACATCATATATGACCCTGTGGAATCCCGATATTACGACATGGTTTTTACAGATGAATTCAAGGAAGCCGTATCATACATCAAATATTTGATTGACAGCGGCCTTGCTTTATATGTCGATGACGAAGCAATTTCAAAGTTTAGAAAGTCCTCCGAGTTTCTCTCGGGTACCTTGCTTGACGAAGAATGTGAAATAGGTGTCGGATATTCCTTATCAGAGGATAAAAATTCAAAATGCTATTACGAAATTCCATACGCACGTGGTTTTGCTATTTTGAAAGACACCGAAAACATACGCGATATTCTCAACTTCCTGCTCACCGGAGCCTATGCGGACGAAGAGCTTCGTGACGCCTTCAATTACGGGGTTGAGGGTTATCACTTTTCAGATGAGGGAAACTACTACCTAAGGAAAGAGGATACGGATAAAAAGCCGGTCGCATTGAGCCCGATAAAAATCAATATTTTAAACTACCCGGATGAAAAGCGTCTATTCGGCAGACAAATGCCGGAAGAAGAGTTGAACGCTTTGATTAAGAGAATGAATAAAAGTGTTGAAAAATACAATGAAGTATTGACAAACGACAAGGATAAAATCCATGTCTATGATGAATATAACAAAATAGTCCAGGCGCAGGAAGAAATGGAAATCCTGGAAGACGAAACGGTTGTCTACCCGATTGATACCCAGATATCCATGAACTTCAGTAAAATGCTTCAGAACATTTTTTCAGGTGAAATGCCTATTGATACGGCCATTGAGTTTTATGAATCAAGTTTCAACAAGACGGAATACGAAAATTATATGGCGTATATCAATACGGAATATTAGAAAAACAACTTGAGGGGGGTTGGTTCATGCGCCTGCAATATTAACATCTGTATCTGTTGTATCAGATTGTCCAAATTGTAGCTATGACAATGTTGATGGACCATATGATACACATGCGGAATTTATTTGTTGGGATTAATTAAATGTTTCAAAACCATTTTGCAAATTTTTGCAGGCAGATTAAATGAAAGGATGCTGTTTGAAAAAATATTTTAAACTAATAGTATTAATCATTATATTGGCAACTTCTTGTCAAACAGAAACCGATTTGCCGTATGCAATTAACTCGGAAGGGATTTTGCCGGGTAATAATAATCTTTTTGAAGTATCGAGCAGTGCATTTTTCTTCAGTGACACAAAAGAAATATATGGTTATGATTATTCCGACGACCGTGACAGGTGGGTTGATCTTGTTGAATCCAGATTCAACATAAAATTGAAAACAAACAGTCTCCATGATGACCTGGCTGCAATATATGGCCATAAAAATTATAATTTCATAAAGGAAAATATTGAAAACGGAAATATTACCGGTTTATTTAAAGTTCCGGATACAAATATACTGCAGAAATTAGTAGATGATAAGCTTGTTCTTCCATTTGATAATTTTTTAGAGGAGAACCCGAACTGGAATGCCGCGCCAACCGAATGGAAAGAAGCATTTAAATATGCTAATGATACTTGGGGAATATCGGTAAACTATTCCGATGAGATATTCGCAAGACAAATGCGCGGGGATTGGCTGGATAGTTTAAATTTACAAGCACCAACCTCAATAGATGAACTATATGAAACCTTTGTCAAATTCACATATGATGATCCCGATTCGGACAAACTAAACAACACTAGTGGAGCATATTATTTTACCACTCAAGGATTGGAAGATATTTTTTCCGCCTATGATGTAAGACTCAATTACGATGGTCTGTTCCAACCAACATGGAACCCTAATAACAATACATGGGAAGACAGCTTGCTAAAACCTGAAATGGAAGAATGCATTGTTTTCCTTAGAAATTGCATTCAAGAGAAAGTCATAGTTGACAATTTGCCGGTTACCGATGGCTTTTTCAGCTATAATGACTTTCACAGGGGATATGCCGGGAGTTATTCCTCCTGGGCTCGAAACGGCAATGATTTGACTTTGGAGACGATACTAAGATACAGACCTGAAACAGTTGAGCTGAACATAAGAGTGATTCCAGGGCTGACACACAATATATCCGAAAACATCAATGGATATTACACCAGTCATCGCCAACCCTGTGTTCTCATAAAAAACAGCGCGGATCCAAAAAGCACGGCAAACATTCTAATTGACGTATTTTTGGCAAATAAAGACGGGTTTCTCATGGGACAATTCGGATTGCCTAGCGTATCATACAATGCGGAGAATGACATGGTGCACACCACAACCACTGTTGAGAATGGCATGAAATACCCATATCAAGGACCGGGTATTATCGGGAGGTCACCGTTTTTTGATT
>CAZWVS010000138.1:0-590 GCA_964636935.1 uncultured Clostridiaceae bacterium | reverse complement strand
GATTTTACAATTCATAGATATTTTCAAGATTATGAATTAGTGGAGAAGTCGAACGATATCATGGAGATGGCTAAAAACAATACATTGTATTATGAAATACCGCTGAATGTTATAAGGCCTACGATTGATGATAGAACACATGATTCGTTATCAACGCTTGGGAATTATGCAAAAGGCATGATTTCCGGTGTTTTAGATGGCAGCATTCAATTTGAAGAGGCAATAAATAAATATCGGGCTGAAGCAAAAAAACTCGGAATGCAAGAGTACCTTGATGAGCAGAATAGTAGATTAGGTGTTTTGCCTACACAGATATATTAGCGGGAGCGGGTCCGCTTACAGCAGTAGGGTTACATAATCCAAGTAGCGAAGTCCCCTGTGTCTATTTGTGGGTATGACAATTGAAAATTACTCATAGGGGAATTCTCTTTCCATACCTAATCCCTAGACCTTGTTACACTGTCTCATCGAAGATGGACTTGACTTATATATATATATATATATTATAATAGTAAAAGATAGTATTTGTTCATATGGGCAAGCTGGTGAATTTCATCGAAAAGCAGTTTGGGGTAATCGAATTCAGGCTT
>CAZWVS010000137.1:0-5474 GCA_964636935.1 uncultured Clostridiaceae bacterium | reverse complement strand
TCAAACCAGTCCACATGGTCGTAATCTATGTTTAAAACAATCCCTATGTACGGGTTTAGCTTTAAAAAAGTGTCGGTGTATTCACAGGCTTCCGTTATGAAATATTCACCATTGCCGTTTTTAACGGTACCGCCTATGAAATCCGCCTCGCCCCCTATGTGTATTGTGGGATCGAAACCGCACTTTTCGAAAAGATAGGAAACCATGGTTGTAACAGTGGTTTTGCCATGGGCGCCCGCGACGGCTATGCCGTATCGGTGCGACCTCATAATTGAGCCGAGCAGTTCCGCCCGGTTTAAAATCGGTATCCCGGATTCCACGGCGCGCATATATTCGCAATTGTCCTTGTGTACGGCGGCGGTATATACCACAAGGTCAGGTTTGCCCATCAAATCCGCATCATGGGGTAGATATACCCTTGCGCCAGCAGATGATAGTTTTTCGGTAAATTTCGATTTTTCGATGTCGGAGCCCGATATTTCAAAACCCATTCCCATCAATATGCTTGCAAGACCGGACATGCTTACCCCGCCTATGCCGATAAAATGAACTTTTCTTATATTCGAATCGGATATGTTTTCAATTTTTTTCATATAAACACCACAATTTTTCCATATAATCAGTATATATGTCATATTATACAATATTTCCGGCAAAGTATACCGACAGAGACATTTGAAACGCACAGCGCGTATCAAAGAATTTGAAAAGAGAGCAATATACAAGTATAATGTATCTTGATATCAACTGAATGGGAGCACCTTTATGAAAGATAATTTCGACAAGAGCAAAGGCAGTAAGGAAAAAGAGACTGCAAAGGGCGGCGGCCCCGTGGAAACGAAAAAAGATGAAAAGCAAAAAGGCAAAGAGGAAGTAATCATAAAATACGGCTTTATAGCTTTGGGAATCATACTTGTCATATCGATAATTTCCTTTGCGGTTATAAGTCTGTTTCCGCAATATGCAATATCCGTAGGGGACAGGAAAGTAACACTGGACGAATTCGAGTACCACTATTACGAACAAAAGAACATGGTTTACCAGCAGATAGCCGCCTATTATCCCGACATAACTGAAGAAGTCATGCTTACAAGCGAGTACAGCGACGGCATAACTTATCATGAAATGATTAAACAGCTCGCAATGGAAAGGGTGGCCGACATAGCGATACTGCTGGATATGATTGAAAAAGAGGGCTACCGTTACGATGAGGCGGAGCTGGAGGACAGCAAGGCGAACTTCCGTGCAAGCTTCGAGCAATACGCGCAACAGGCGAACATGAAGGTTAACGATGTTGCAAAAGAGATTTACGGCACCGAATATGACACCGTGCTTAAAATATATGAAAAATCATGGATAACCGGACAATATCAGGATGACCTGATTGAAGAATACAAGAAGGACCTGACGGAGGAGCAGCTTTCCGAATATTATGAAATGTACAAGGACGATCTTGACAGGGTCACAATCAAACAGCTATTCATAGCCACATATGACACCGAACTTCAGGATTATTACAGCGAAGAGGATTACCTGGACGCAAAAGCCAGAGCCGAAGCAATATATGAAAGAATACAAAACGGTGAAGACATGGATGCGCTCGTGCTTGAGCTTTCAGAAGATCCGACGGTTACGGAAACCCTCGGTGAATATACGACGAAGAAAGATGAGATGGGGCTTGCAGAGCTTGAAGAATGGGCTTTTTCACAAGACAGGGTTGAAGAGGAAGTCGAGTTGATAGAAACGGAAATCGGATTCCACATAGTCAAATTCCTATCAAGATCGGACTTCGATGATTCACTTGATTCCATAAAAGACAACATAGCCTATGGCATGGTGCTTGACATGTTGACTCAAAAAAAGAAACTTCCCGAATACGAAATCGGCTACTACGACGCATTTAAAAACTACTAAAAACACTGAAAAACAACGCATGGCAGGGGGAGATGAGCAATCATCCCCCCCTTTTTTGTTGCCCCGGGACTTTTGGTTAACCAAATGCCCGAGGCAAACAGTCAACCAAATGCCCGGGGCAAAATGGGGTCGATCAGGTTGTTGCATGCTGTTTTTATGATACAATTAAAAAAAAGAACTTCGGGGAGGGATTTTAGTGAGTTTAAAGATGAACGAACCTGTTGAAAGGTTGATCGGAACGCTTCCGAAGGTCGGGATAAGACCGACAATAGACGGAAGAAGAAAAGGGGTTAGGGAATCTCTGGAAGAATTGACAATGGGGCTTGCAAAAACAGCAGCCGAGCTCATAACTTCAAATATAAAGCATGCAAACGGACTGCCCGTTGAATGCGTCATAGCAGATACATGCATAGGGGGAGTGGCGGAAGCCGCCGCATGTGCCGAAAAATTTCAAAGGGAGGGTGTGGGGGTCACGCTTACCGTGACGCCATGCTGGTGCTACGGGTCGGAAACCATGGACATGGACCCGCACACTCCGAAAGCCATATGGGGATTTAACGGGACGGAGACCCCCGGAGCCGTATATCTTGCAGCAGTGCTTGCCGCACACAGCCAGAAGGGTATTCCCGCTTTTGGAATATACGGAAGGGATGTGCAGGACAGGGGGGACACTGAAGTCCCTGAAGATGTAAAGGAAAAAATCCTTAACTTCATTAGAGCCGGATTGGCGGCGGCATACATGAAAGGCAAATCATACGTATCGCTCGGATCCGTTTCAATGGGAATCGCAGGATCCATCACAAACGAAGAATTTTTCCAAAAATATCTGGGAATCCGCAACGAGTATGTGGACTTGTCCGAATATATCAGGAGAATGGGTGAGGATATATTCGATGACGAGGAATATGAACTTGCACTTGCATGGACGAAAGAAAACTGCAAAGAGGGGGAAGACAGAAATCCTCCCGAGGAACAAAGAAGCAGGGAACAAAAAGACACCGATTGGGAGACATGTGTCAAAATGGCACTTATAACCAAGGACATAATGACAGGCAACCCCAAGCTGGCGGAAAAAGGTTTCGGCGAAGAGGCCTTGGGAAGAAATGCCGTCATGTCGGGATTCCAGGGACAGCGCATGTGGACCGACTTCATGCCCAACGGCGATTTCCTGGAAGCCATATTGAACTCCTCATTCGACTGGAACGGCATAAGGCAGCCATATATTGTCGCCACCGAAAACGACGGACTTAACGGAACCGCTATGCTGTTCGGCCACCTCTTGACAGGCACAGCCCAGATATTTGCCGATGTGCGTACATACTGGAGCCCCGATGCGGTGAAAAGGGTGACGGGAAAGGAACTGACGGGAATGGCTGAAAACGGAATAATCCATCTCATCAATTCAGGGGCAGCCGCGCTTGACGGCACCGGTCAACAGACAAAAGACGGAAAACCCGCCATGAAACCCTACTGGGAAATTTCACCGGAAGAAGCGCAGAAATGCCTTGACAGCACAAGGTGGAGTCCGGCTTCTCTTGGCTACTTCAGAGGCGGCGGATTTTCATCGACATTCCTTTCAGAAGGCAAAATGCCCGTAACAATGACAAGGCTTAACATAATTGACGGGTTGGGGCCTGTTATGCAGATTGCGGAAGGCTACACCGTGGACCTGGAGCCCGATATTCATGAAAAGCTGAATGCAAGAACCGACCCCACATGGCCGACCACATGGTTTGCACCCAAACTCACAAACGAGGGGGCATTCAAGGATGTTTATTCGGTGATGGCAAACTGGGGGGCCAACCACGGCGTGCTCTCCTACGGACATGTTGGCCATTTGTTCATAACCTTGTGTTCAATTTTACGAATCCCCGTCTGCATGCACAATGTGTCTGAAGACAGGATATACAGACCGTCCGCATGGAGCGCTTTTGGGACATCCGACCCCGAAGGAGCGGATTACAGGGCATGCCAAAACTTCGGACCTTTGTATAAATAGAAAATCATTTAAAAGGGGCTGTCTGCAAAAGGCGGCCCCTTTCCAATTAGTATCGGCATTTGGAAAAGGGATGTTATAATAGGCCTATGAAAAACACTTTATTGAATTATTTATTATTGACAGACGAAATATACAGACAACCCTTAAGGAGAAGAAAGCTCCTGCTGGCTCTTTGCTTTGGTGCCGGAATTGTGTTCATGCTTTCCCATTCGGCAAGATACGGGTTCGGGTTTTTTACAAATATTTATGGCATATTGACAGCGGCTGTGCTGATAATGTTCACCGGGATATTCGCCCTTGTAATGTTCAGTTGGCCTATATCGGATATGATCCTGGCTTACGGTAAAGGAGTTGAGAGAATAGGCTTTGCCGTAAAAAGGATGAAGCTTGTGAAGGGTTTTCTTTTCGCCGTCATTTATACGGGTTCCGTTGCGGCTGTCATAAAAATAATCGTCCATTATTTTTTGGAAATCAATACAGCGGCTTTGGTAACGGAAATCGTATCGGCATTATCGGCGCTTTGGGCCGGAGCCATGCTCACAAGATGCATAATTGCCGTTTTCAGGGAGACTAAATTTAAAAAATGGGCAGTTTTTGCAGTTGCCTCGGTTTGGTATTATTTGACTGCGGTGCAAATAATAGCCTTTATTATCAAAACAGCTTATAGTATAATACATTAGCGATTATGCGTCCCGGTAGTTTAATGGATAAAACAGTGGATTCCGGTTCCACCGCTGCGGGTTCGACTCCCGCCCGGGATACCAAAATCTCATTCACGGAGAATCAATGAAAATCAACGGAATAAACCTAAACACAAACATTTTCCTTGCGCCTATGGCGGGAGTGACGGATGCCCCTTTCAGAGCGGTATGCTCAAGATTCGGGTACGGCCTTGCATATACGGAAATGGTGAGTGCCAAAGCATTGATGTATAAGGATAAAAAAACGATTTCACTTTTACAAAAGGCGGACGAAGAACCGCAGCCTGCGGTCCAGATATTCGGAAGCGAAATCGATGCCATTAAATACGCTGTCGAATTTCTAAACAAAACCGAAACCCCTTTAATAGACATCAACATGGGATGCCCCGCACCCAAAATAACGAAAAACGGGGAAGGCTCGGCGTTAATGAAAAATCCGGATAAAGCTTACGGGCTTATTTGTGCGGCGGTGGAGGTTTCCGACAAACCGGTCACCGTGAAAATAAGGAGCGGGTGGGACAGGGAAAACAGAAACTTTGAAGAATTCGCCCGAATGGTAGAACAAGGCGGGGCGCAGGCCATTGCGGTGCATGCGAGAACCAGGAATATGCATTATTCGGGCAAGGCCGACTGGGATGTCATTAAAACTGTCAAGGAAAACGCAGGCATACCGGTTATAGGAAGCGGAGATGTTTTTTCAGCGCAAGATGCAATGGATATGTTAAAAGAGACCGGGTGCGATGCGGTCATGGTGGCAAGGGGCGCTCTGGGGAATCCATGGATTTTTCGGGATTTTTACGATTTGCTTGATGGGGAAAAACCAGTAAAACCCTCTATTGAAGAGAAGAGAGAACTGATAT
>CAZWVS010000136.1:0-5493 GCA_964636935.1 uncultured Clostridiaceae bacterium | reverse complement strand
AAACCGGGATGTCCCTTATGGAGGCCTGCAAGCTTTATCCGGATTTAACAATCCTTCCACCGGATTACGATCTTTATGTCCGATGTTCGGATGCCTTGATGAAGCTTCTTTTTGAATACAGCCCCCTTGTTGAAAGATACAGCATAGACGAATGCTTTTTGGATGCGACGGGCTGTTTTTCCGGCTCGCCTTTGGAGTTTGCGGACCGGATTCGCACAAAAGTTTCATCGGAGCTCGGTTTTACGGTGAACGTGGGGGTGAGCGACTCGAAGCTTCTTGCCAAAACCGCGTCCGGTTTCAAAAAACCGGACAGGACCCACTCCCTTTTTTCATGGGAGATAAGTGATAAATATTTCACCCTCCCCGTATATGACCTTTTCATGATCGGGTTTAAAACATGCATGAAGCTTTACAATCTCGGATACAGGACAATAGGGGATGTGGCTTCCGAGGACCCTTCCCTGCTCAGAAAGCACTTCAAGCTTTTCGGACTCTTGATATGGTCGAATGCAAACGGTATCGACCATTCGCCGGTAAGGCCTTACGAAGAGAATCCGAAGGGGATCGGCAACGGCATGACCCTTCCCGCAGACGCGCTTTCACCGGAGGAAGCCTTTCCTTTTCTTTTGTCCCTGTGTGAGATGTCTTCGCAGCGCCTTCGCTCGGCGGGAATGCGGGCCGGCGTGATTTCCGTAGGGCTTCGGACCGGCGACTTCGTTTTCACCTCTCATCAAAAGACCCTTTTTTCACCTACCCAGAGCACCAAGGTGATATATGGCGAGGCTTCGGGTCTTTTGATAGACCTTTGGCGGGACGAACCCGCCCGGTCCATATCGGTGAGGCTTTCCCGTCTGTCCTCCTCAGACTCGCTGCAGCTGGACATGCTGGGCAATGAAGAGATGCGCCAGCAGAAGATTGACATGGTCATTGATTCCGTAAGGAAAAAATACGGCGATGCCTGCCTTCTGCGCGCCGCCTCCCTGCATTCGGGAGCCAAACCGGTTGCGGTGACAACCCATAAGGATTATCCTAAGATTAAACCTAATATCATGGAGGGATGCTGAAATGTGTGGAAGATACATTGTTTTTTCAAGCGAGGAATATCGGGAAATGAAGGCCATACTAAAAGAGATATCACAACATTATAAAACCGGCATCGGCACATTCACTCCGGGTGAAATATTCCCGTCCACCGAAGTCCCATCGGTTTATCGCAACGGGGGGGAAACCGGGTACGGGCTTTTGAAATGGGGCATGGAGCTTCCCGGGACAAAAAGACTCGTCATAAACGCCCGGAGCGAGACCCTGAGCGAAAAAAGGATGTTCAGGGACCTGTTGGGCCCGGGGCGATGCCTGCTGCCCGCAAACGGATTCTTCGAGTGGAGCGAAAAACAAAAATATTTCATTAAACCGGACGACCTGGACACTTTCTACATGGCCGGCCTATATGACGGCTCGGGGCGTTTTGTCATAATAACGGCTCCCGCGTCACAGGATATGGCAAAAATTCACGACCGGATGCCGGTCATTTTTGACAAAACCACCGGGAACACATGGCTTGAAAGGTATGACAGCAAGATTCTTGTACCATATGCAAAGCCCCTTGAAATTAAAAAAGCGGGCTGACGGGGTTTTATGCTCAAAAAAAGCGGGTTAATGGGATTTGGGGTTTGCTGAGTGAAAGAAAGTTTCGCGCAATAATCCCATTGTCAGCAAAAGAGTCTTATTCATTTTGAAACATAATGAACCTTATTCCGTTCTGAGCGCTGCAACGGGATCCTTGTTGGCGGCTATCCTGCTGGGTATAAGCCCGGCGATGAATGTCAATGCGACACTAATGCCGATAAGCCCTGCCGCGCTTGCCAGGGGAAGACTTGCAAACCCACCCGCGTCAACCATCCTTTCAATAATGATATTGATGGGAAGGATCAGTACGGCCGACATTAACACCCCTATTATTCCCGCCGTAAATCCTATTATTACGGATTCGGCTATGAAAACGCGGCTTATGTCTTTCTTTCTTGCTCCTATGCTTCTCAATATGCCTATCTCCTTAGTGCGCTCCACAACGG
This sequence comes from uncultured Clostridiaceae bacterium, assembly GCA_964636935.1. Taxonomy (GTDB): domain Bacteria; phylum Bacillota; class Clostridia; order DUPQ01; family DUPQ01; genus JAFGQE01. The sequence continues at coordinate 3,421 of CAZWVS010000136.1, read as the reverse complement.
ATACATAGGTTATTATCCCTATCATGATCGACGACACCACCAGGGATATTGCGGCAAAGGCCGACAGGATGACGGTTATTGTATTTATCAGGCCGGATATGGTTCCTTAAATCGTCTGGGCAAGATCCGAATATATTATTTTTTCATCGTCCCGCCTGTCTGAATTATATCCGTCAAGATAAGCTTTTATCTCGTCTTTTGAGTCGAATGAAATTGGATATATCTGGAGGGCTGTAGGGGTCGGGTCCCCTCCCAGAAACCTCATGACCTCCCTGTATGATGATTCATCATTGAAGGTGCGCCCGCTTAAAATGTTCATTTCAGGATTCTCTTCCTGCGCCGCCACTATTTCGGAGTCCATGGAATTTTCAAGAACTTTTTGAGTCAGCATCGTCGTGTAACCGATTCCCGTCGGCAGTATTTCGCTTGTCGCCGACTCCCTGAGCCTCATTACTCCCACAATACTGATTTTTATGGTGTTTTCGCTTTCAATCATGGATGCATAGTCCGTTCCGGGTGTGAAAACCGGTCCGGCTTTACTGTAATAGTCGTCGTTGTCGATCACCATGAATTCCATGCCGATGAAATCCTCTGTTTCATACTCTTCTTTAAGCCCTATGCCGAACTCTTCAAGAAAATCAGCCCTTACGCGGTTTTTTTCATCCACAATCAAAAGAACCTCGTCATATTTTTCCGGATATCTTCCTTGGCCGTCAATCAATTCATACTGGGATTCGATAAATGTCCTGCTGTCCGGGATTTCGCTGAAATACCCGTTTGAGCCGAAAATTGAAAAAGGCCCGGAAGCGGCGCTCGTCTCCACTTTTACAAAACCTCCGCCCTCCGTCCCGGCAATGAGGTGCAGGGCCACCGCCCTGGAATAGGATATGGAATTGTAAAGACCCTTGTCCATATCCTCCAGATAATCGATGTATTCCTGTGTTATCACATTATTGTGGATTATTGAACTTGAAGCCGGGTCGTATACATAAACTGCGTCGGTTTCCGTTCTTTCTTCTTCCTCTGCGGCATCCCTCATTTGTTCCCGCACCTCCGGAGGGGGGCCGAAGTCATCGCTTTCCGCCGACACGGTCGGATTTACGGTCAGCGGGAATCCGGCCAATGTGTCACTTTGCATGGAATCCACATATAGAGTCATTCCGTGGCTGATCGCCAAAACGAGCGCTATGCCGATTATCCCGATGCTTCCGGCAAATGCGGTTATTATTGTGCGAGTTTTTTTACTTATCAGGTTTTTAAAGCTTGATTTCAGCGCCGCCGCAAAGGACATGGATATTTTCTTTTTCCCTATCGTTTCCCCTGTTGTCAGCTCATCTTCTTTTTGAAATGTTCTGCTGTCGCCGGTTATCTTCCCGTCCAGCAGGGTTATTATCCTGTCACTGTATCTGTTTGCAAGTTCTTCGTTGTGCGTGACCATGATGACCAGGCGGTTCTTGCTTATTTTTTTCAATATATCGAGTACTGTTATGCTGGTTTGCGAATCGATTGCCCCGGTCGGCTCATCGGCAAGCAATATCTTAGGCTCGTTGACAAGCGCCCTTGCTATGGCCACCCTCTGCATCTGTCCCCCGGACAGTTGATTCGGTTTTTTGTCCACCTGGTCGGCAAGGCCCACGTCGGCCAGTGCTTTTTTAGCCCTTTTCTTTCTTTGTTTTGCGCCTACGCCGGAAAGGGCCATCGCCATGCCCACATTGTCCAGAACCGTGAGATGGGATATGAGGTTGTAATTCTGGAAAACAAAGCCTATGGTTGAATTTCTGTATGAGTCCCATTGCGTATCCTTGAAATCTTTTGTCGACTTGTTGTCAAGAAGCAAATCACCCGATTGGTATCTGTCAAGCCCGCCTATGATGTTTAGCATAGTCGTCTTGCCGCATCCGGAAGGACCTAGGATTGAAACGAATTCGTTTCTCCTGAATTCAAGATTTATGTCGATAAGGGCATGAGTTACAGTCTCGCCGGTTTTGTAGTCTTTTGATATGTTTTTTAATTTGAGCATGTCTTCATTCTTCCGGACACAGCGTGTCATTATTAAAAAAACTCCCGTCTCTCTTGATTTTGACGAGAGTTTCCTTTTTAATTTTTCCCGCTTTTTCTACTTTTCAAACACACTGTTCAACCAGGGTATTGCCAGGTTTTCCTTGAAATAATGATTCTCAACATCTATATTTGCATATTTGAAATATTCCTCAAGCGTTATCCCTGCGGGGATTTCCTCGTTTTCATGGAGCCTTTTTTTAGGATCTGCAAATTTTTCATAATAATGCACAGTGATTCTTTCCGGCTGCTTTCTTTTTTCGTATGCGCTTTTGACCAGTTCGATATCGGAAGTTACGCCTCCTTCGGTGTAAAGTGCCGGCATCGGCGCCGCTGCGGCCATCAGGTCCACATAGGTGAACCAATTGAACATGTCCGGTATTTCGTGCCAGAGGCCCCCGATTTTCTCCCCCTTTTTCAATACGGCTTTTCTTGTCAGCCTGTTCCCTATGAAATCATTATATACAATGGCTTTTATGTCCCTGCTTAGAAGGGATAGGGCGATTGCGGCTTCAGCACCCAGTGAATGGGCGCTTACGGCGAGCTGTGTGCTGTTTATGTAGTTCTGGTTCTTCATCCATTCCAGCAGGCAGAGCTTCTGATGTACGGAAAGTCCGACATAATTTCTGCCCATCATCGTCATTCTTCCCGAAAAATCGCTTCTGTCGTCCCATATGTCCGAACCTTCTTTTTTGAGCTCGCCCACACCGGGGTTTTCCACAGCCACGGCGACATATCCGGCTTTTGCATAATGCCATGCCATCTTGTTGTGTTCCGGGTGTTTATTCGTTGTCGGTCCGCCGTCGATTTCCGGCTCGCCGCATAAAAGCTCCTTAGTCCCTGAAGAACCGCTTATGCAAAGCACTCCGGGAACCCTGCTGCTTTGCCCCGCGTCTTTTGGTATCATTACTAAAAACGGAACCGCCGAGCCGGGCTCGGGGTAGATTATGTGTTTTTCTATATGATAATCCTTATATTCTTTTTCCCATACGATGTCGGACTCTCCGGATTTATCCTCCTTTTCGGGGAATCTCATCAGCTCATGCAATTTTTCAACAACATCGTTTTTCCAGAGTATGTTCTTGCGTTCCGTAATTTCCGGGTCATATGCCAGCTTGGGTTGCAAATTTTTATAGTATGCATCAAGAAAGTCCTCGGTCTTTATGAATGCGCCCTTTTTTTCTGCGATTTCCTGCGAATCAATCATTTGTTCCTCCTTTTCCTACCATCCTATTATATCAAAAATACGGAATTCGCGTTTTTTGCGGATTTTCCGGGTGGATGGCCGCCTGGTTGCGAATCGGTTCAAAGCACGGGCTCCCTTGCTTAACCAAGGGGGCGGGGGATGGTCAAAATCAAATAT
>CAZWVS010000135.1:0-5495 GCA_964636935.1 uncultured Clostridiaceae bacterium | reverse complement strand
TATTATGCGTTCGAGCTCCAGGTCCCTCCCTTTGCTTTTATATTTATATCTGTTTTGTATCCTGTTCCAGTATGTCTGCATTCCCTCGTATCCCGGCGGGACAAAAGGCGGTTCCATGTCAGGCGACCTGTAAAGCTTGTTCCAGGGCACGGGGACTTCAAAAGGCGGATGTGGTTTGATTATCCCGCACATCAGGAAAAAGGGCCTGTCCCTGTCCCTGGAATCCAGATATTCGATACATCTTTCGGCGGTCCAGGTGGTGTGGTGGAGTTTTTCTGGAAGCTGCGAAGGTTGTGGGACATAATACATTTCACTTCTGACACCATGGACGTCTTTTACATGGGAATATCCGTTTTCTTTGAGAAATTCCCTATAGTCGTCCCCGTCCGCTCCCTGTAGCTCCTCGCTGGTGATGCGTTTTTCAAAACCCCATAATGCCGTATTTCCGTCTTTTTCGAAGTTGAAATGCATCTTGCCTATGCCGCATGTGGCATATCCGGCTTCCCGGAGTGTCTGCATTATGCTTGTGTGTCCGTCGGGCATCATTTCGTTGTCGGCGCATCCGGTGTTATGGCAGTATTTACCCGTAAGGGCTGAAAACCTGGCCGGCACGCAGACCGGCGAAGGGGTGTACGCATGTGTGAAGGATGTTGCTTCGTCGACAAGCCGGTCCAGTGCCGGAGTCCTTATTTTTTTGTTTCCGAGGGCATTGACCGTATCAAATCTTTGCTGGTCGGTCATAATGAATAATATGTTTTTCATTCCCGTCGCCTCCCCTTTCATTATACACCATCACCTCTTTGAGTCCGGAACATGTGTCGGGAAAAACCCGTCTTTTGGTTTTACCTGTCCTCGCACAATATATACAGGGACTGCCGGATAGCGCATGTTTCAATGTTGGCGTCGGCGACAGCCGTAGGGGATGAAAACATGCGGAATATGAAGGTTTTCACCACACGTCCCCATATATTGTCGAACCGGATCAGGCAAGGCAACGGTGTCAAGGCCTGTGAAGATGCGAGGGTTTTTAGCGCTCTTATTGATAAAAGCTTACACCCGGGCCGCTTTAAAAAGAAAAACCGGACTTGCAGCCGGGGCGCATTCAAGCTATTCGACAAGCCCCGTTTACATAGTGATTTTTTGCGCTATATGTCCGTGAAATCCATGTCGCCTTCATATTCGAACGGCTTCTGCCATTCCTTCCAGGATGTCACGGTGTATCTTTTGCCCCCCGGTGTCACCCGGGTTCCCGACAGTTCCTCTCCCGTGGTATCGAACTCATATTCCGGAGGTTCGACTTTTATTCCCATATCTATGTTTTTTGAATTGCTCTTTTCATCTTCGGAAAATGTTGCGAAAACCAGTATTTCATTTGTGTTTTGACCGGACATTTCAATCAAACCCCTGTCCTCAAGCTTTTCAAGCCCTTGAACGGCTGATTTCAAAAAATTTATTCTGAAATCCTCTTCCAGATATCCGCTTGAATATCTATTCCTGTCCGACTCGTATACGCGTATTGTCCGGTTTATTGCATCCTCCTCGGCTTTTGCGAGTATCCGGTCTATTTCAAAAAGAGTTTTTTCAGCTTGTGATTCGAGGACATAGTATTCTTCGGACCAGGCAAAGCTTCTGTCCGAAAGCCTGATTCCCGCCAGGGATGAAGAAAGGGCCGAAAGCCCGAAAACCACCAGCACGATCATCATCAAAATCACGAGCACGGATGAAGCACCTTTTTCATTCTTTAAAATCATCATATTGCCCACAGTCATTCCTCTTCCCCGTAAACATAATGCTTTGCGGTCTTATAAATAACGACAGCCTCTTTCAATCCTTCCATATCCCCCGCTTTTGCCTCTATGAAATAAAGTCCCGACAGGGTTTTTGATGCGTCGTCGGCTCCCGGGCCGAATCCGTTTTTTGTCACAATCCGGCTGTCCGAAGGTGAAATCGACATCTCCATGTAAAAAACCGGGTTTTCGCCCTGTTCGACAATGTTCCAATCCCCGTCGTAATAAGCCATGTAAAACCATACGTCATCCCTTTTGTCACTTGCGGAAAATGCATGATCGATTTCATCAGGCCGCCCTGCCGCCTTCGCAGCCTCCATGGCGTTTATAGCCATTAACGATGCGGTCTCCCTGTCTTGCATCTCCCCGTTTAAATTTCCGGACAAAACGAATATTCTTAAAACGACAGCGCAGACTATGCAAAGAAAAGCAATGGAAATGATTATTTCGACAAGGGTGAACCCTTTTTGGCTTTTCATTGCCTTCATTCTTCTCATAGGGTTTCACCCCGGTCCGACCTGAGTGTGATGGCCCTCTCCATTTCCCTGTCCCTGCCGCCGTACCGGTATTTTGCCCGCGCAATCAGCATGTTGTCCTTTTCTTTAAACTCAAACATGACCCCTTCGGCCCGGACCACATTCTCCGCATCTTTTTCCGACGGCTCGATACGGTCGTTTGTATATATCTCCTTCAGCCATCCGTCTTGATAGAAAATATATGTGACCATTCCCTTTTCAAGTCCCGTATGTTTTATCAACAGTGCGTCCGCGCCGTTGATTTCACCTTCCATCAATTGAACCATGCCGGACACATCATTCTGCCGCACCCTCATATTTAAATAGGAAAGCACTATTCTGGCGCTTTCAATCTGCCTGTTGTTTTCCACTATTTTTTTGTAGGACCTGGTCCCCGCATCAATTATCACAGCCATTGCGAAACACAGTCCCGCAATCAACAGCACCACAAGAAATATCTCTGTTGTCTTTCCCATTCGCAATCTTTTCATTTTTCCTCCGGCGGCTCCCTGTTTTTTTCCCTTCTGACAAAAACCCTCACTTCAGGTGCGATGTTTGCCCCATGCGCACTGTAGAAATAAAAATAGCTGTCGTTGTTCAATATCAATCCGTAGTTTGCTGCAAGATATTCAAGATCCGGCGGATAGCCGCCTTCCGACGCATAGCACTGGACAACATATCTTCTGACTGTCTGTTCCACGGATTCTGCCCTGGAATATGCGGTTTTCCGTCCATAGGCGGGCATTCGGAAAAGTATCGCGGCTATTATTGCAAACACTGTCAAAACCGCAAATATGCGGGAGATTATATACAGTTTTCCCCTTTTGTTCTTTTTGAACATCGATAAACCCCCGCAAAATCAGCCGATTGCGTTCATTATCCCGGTTACGGGCAGTATCACGGAAACCAGGATGAACCCCACAAGAAGGGACAGCAGTATTATAAGCACGGGTTCCAGAAACGCTATCAGGTTTTCCGTTCCGGTTTCCGCCTCCCTCCCCATTATAAAAGCCGCCCTGTCGAGGGTTGTATCCATTCTCCCCGTCTCCCCCGCCACCGCCAGCAGTTTTATTATAAGCGCCGGGAAAATCCCCAGCCCGTCAAGGGCCTGATGCGGTTTCATCCCTTCAGACATGTTTCGCACCGCTTTTTCCAGTTTGTCCGCAATATATCCGTTCTCGGTCAAAGGCACCAGCATTTCCACGGCAAGCGTCGTATTTATTCCGCTTTTCAACAACATTGAGAGGTTCATGGCTATTTCCGTTGCAGCCCTTGCCCTTACAACACCCCCCACGAAGGGGGTTATGAATTTAATCTTGTCGGCCGCGGGTTTACCCACCCCTGTTTTTTTTAACACATATAAAACTATGATTAAAAGCGCCAAAGCCGCGAATATGAAAAGGATGTTCTTTGACACAAAGGCTCCGAAATCCATCAATCCTTTTGTCAGCCCGGGCATCTGCCCTCCCATGGACATGAAGATATCCTCGAAAATCGGGAGCACGAAAACAAGTATGAGCACAATCACCGCCAGCATCAGCACCGACAATATAACAGGATAGATTACAGCTGAACGTATTTTTTGCGAAGTCTCGATTTTTTTATCAATCGCATCGGCAGTTCTTTTCAACATTGCGGGAAGATTGCCGCTCTTTTCGCCGACCCCCACCATTTCAACAAAGAACACACCCAGCGTTTTCACATGTGCGCCCACGGCCTCATGCAATGAACGCCCTTGATTCAGGTCCTCCATGATTTGTCCGCTTATTTTTTTTAAAGCGGAATTACCTGTCTCTCCGCCAATGACCGACAATCCCTGCTGCATCGACAAATCCGATTCCGCAACAAGCGAAAGCTGTCGGCTGAAAAGGGATAAATCTTCGTAATGTATGCCCTTGTCCCTTATTCCCATTGAATATCCCCCCTTTTACTTTTTAACGATTGACATGTATCTATGGAAAAGATGGATGTCATTCGCACTCAACTCGGCCGTTTCCTCTTTTATCTTGCCCTTCAGGCACAAATCCGCCAGATTCCTTTCCAGGGACCTCATTCCTTCTTCCCCTCCGGACTGGATATCATTATTTATCTGGTAATGCTTCCCCTCCCGTATGAGGTTTCTAACGGCGGGCGTGGCTATCATCACTTCTGCCGCGGCAACAAGCCCTCCGTTGTTTGTTTGCGGGATAAGCTGTTGGGACACCACCCCCTCAAGGACGGTTGCCAGCTGGCTTCGAATCTGGTTCTGTTGTCCGGTGGGAAATGAATCGATTATCCTGTCAATTGTTTTTACGGCACCCATGGTGTGCAGTGTTGAAAAAACAAGATGTCCCGTCTCAGCCGCCGACAGCGCGATCGAAACCGTTTCAATGTCCCTCATCTCCCCCACCATTATCACATCCGGGTCTTCTCTTAGCGCCGATCTCAAAGCCGATGCGAAAGAGTCCGCGTCTTCGCCGATTTCACGCTGTGTCACCATGCTTTTCTTATGCTTGTGTAGGTATTCCAGAGGGTCTTCGATGGTTATTATGTGATAGCGGTGTTTTTCATTGATTATATCTATGAGGCTTGCCAGGGTGGTGGACTTTCCCATGCCGGTGGCGCCGGTTACAAGGACAAGGCCCTTGCTCTTTTCAGTGAACCTTTTAATCACATGGGGCAGCCCGAGCTGTTCAAAATCGGGGGTTTCTATGGGAAGCGCCCTTATGGCCACAGCATATGTTCCCCTTTGCTTATATATGTTGCATCTGAACCTGCCTATTCGTGGTATGGAATATGAAAAATCCACGACTTTGTCGGATTCAAGTTTTTTCTTCCTTGTATCATCGAGATACTCATCTATCAATTTATCGATGTCTTCAGGTGTAAGTTTCTTAGAGCCCTCTACGGGCTGCAGGTCCGAGCTGATGCGGATCAGGGGTCTGCTTCCCGCACAAAGATGGAGGTCGGTCGCTTTATATTCCATCGTTGTTTTCAAAAGCGAATTTATATCCGCAGATTCAACATACATATTCCACCTCCGCTGAATATTTTCGGTCCTGGATTTGTCCAGTCAATTTTATCACACTACTATTTTTGTGTCCATGAACACAGGTTTTTCGAACTATGCCTCTCATTCGGTTTTGAGCAAAAATCGAACATGTCAACCGTCCAGTCTCCTATGACTGAGCCCGCCGCCGGAATTTTTCACTTC